>NZ_JADBSA010000206.1:0-10319 GCF_020246945.1 Microcystis sp. M113S1
ATCTTACACAGCCCAAAGTGCGCCGCAATAGCGACTCTTGTTCGGGTGTGGGGTAAAATCGAAACGAATAGGCTTTTTCCATGTCTCACATTTTAGCATATATTTGGTAAATGCGCTAGTATTTAACGGTAAAGCCGTCGTGAAACGACGGGGTTTCAGACCCAAAATTTTCGATGATCAATTTTACCTTACAGCAAGCCTTCGCCCGTCGTCATGCCCTGAAAGTGATCAGTGGGTTAAATAATTTCGATCGCTCACAGGTTCTCTCAGTAGTTAAAGCCGCTACCGCCGGAGGAGCAACTTTTGTCGATATTGCCGCTAATGCTGACCTAATTCGGGCGGTAAAAGCCTTGACAAATTTACCCGTGTGTGTATCGGCTGTCGAGCCAGAATTGTTGGTGATGGCAGTGGCGGCCGGGGCCGATTTAATTGAGATCGGTAATTTCGATAGTTTTTATGCTCAAGGACGCATTTTTGAGGCTGCGGAAGTTTTAGCCCTAACCCGTCAAACTCGCGACTTACTGCCCGAAATAACCCTGTCTGTGACAGTTCCCCATCTGCTGCCCCTCGATGAACAGGTGAGACTAGCGGAAGCTTTAGTTAGTCAGGGTGCTGACATTATTCAAACCGAAGGCGGCACTAGCAGTCAACCCCTTCACGCCGGTATTTTGGGACTGATTGAAAAAGCTGCCCCGACTCTAGCGGCAGCCCACGCTATTTCCCATGCGGTTAAGGTTCCCGTCCTCTGCGCTTCTGGTTTATCCATTGTCACCGCCCCCATGGCGATCGCTGCTGGAGCGGCCGGTATCGGTGTTGGTTCGGCGATCAATCAATTGGATAATGAAGTGGCTATGGTGGCAGCCGTGCGCGGTTTAGTCGAATCTCTGCAAGCACAACCTGTCCATGTTGGCAACTAGAACAATTTTTGTCTAGATACGACGGAGAAGGGGCTGTTTTCCCTTCTCTTTTTCCATCTGTAATCAGTTATCAGTTATCAGTTATCAGTTACCAGTTACCAGATGTGAGTTTTCAGTCAATAGTATTAAGTGACAAGTTCGGAGCTTACTCCTCACTGATTACTGTTTACTCCTCACTGATTACTGAAAAGCCCCACACCCCATCAACTGTGGTAAAATGCCCTATGGCTCAAAACATTAGAGATAGAAGCACTCCACCATGATTCGAGATATCTTCATGCCCGCGCTCAGTTCCACCATGACCGAAGGAAAAATAGTTTCTTGGGTGAAGTCCCCCGGGGAAAAAGTCAGCAAAGGGGAAACGGTGTTAGTGGTCGAATCCGACAAAGCCGACATGGACGTAGAATCGTTTTATGATGGCTATCTCGCTGTAATTTTAGTGGCAGCTGGCCAAGAAGCACCCGTAGGGGAAGCGATCGCCTATATTGCCGAAACTGAAGCGGAAATTGAACTAGCTAAAGCTCAGGGAAAAACCGCCGCTGCCGCCCCTAGCAAGCCCGTAGAGACCCCAGAAATCGCTCCGCCTCCCGTTTCGATCCCCGTCGCCGCCGTTAAAGATAATGGCCGTTTAGTCGCCTCTCCCAGGGCCAAAAAACTGGCTAAAGAATTAAAAGTGGAGCTGAAAACCCTAGTGGGTAGCGGTCCCCACGGACGAATTACCGCCGAAGACGTAGAAAAAGCGACAGGAAAAGTCAGCACCGTCCCCGCTCCCGTCATTACTCCCCCGCAACCCGTCAGCGTGCCTGTAGCGGCTCCTAAAGCCCCGATTCCGGCCAGCGCTCCGGTCGGTCGGACTGTTCCCCTCACCACTCTGCAAAAAGCCGTGGCTCAGAATATGTCGGTTAGCCTACAGGTTCCCACCTTCCAAGTGGGCTACACTATCACCACCGACCCACTGGATCAACTCTATCAACAGCTAAAATCTAAGGGTGTCACCATGACGGCCCTGTTAGCAAAAGCAGTAGCCAACACCCTCGCTAAACATCCTATAGTTAATGCCAGCTATAGCGACGCAGGAATCCAATACCACGGGGCGATTAACGTGGCCGTAGCCGTAGCTATGCCCGATGGTGGCTTAATTACGCCGGTTTTGCGCTCTGCTAACCAGATGGATATCTATTCCCTATCCCGCAGTTGGAAAGATTTAGTTGATCGCGCTCGCAGTAAACAACTGCAACCGGAAGAATACAATAGCGGTACTTTTACCATTTCTAATCTGGGAATGTTCGGAGTTGACCGCTTTACCGCTATCTTACCTCCCAACCAAGGTGCAATCCTGGCAGTGGGCGCTTCCCGTCCCCAAATCGTCGTCCACAATAATGGTTTATTCGGAGTGCAAAAACAGATGACGGTTAATCTCACCAGTGACCACCGAGTCATCTACGGGGCCGATGCAGCCTCCTTCCTGCAAGACTTGGCTAAACTGATCGAAACTGAGGTGCAGTCTTTAACTATGTAATCAGAATCTAGGCAGCAGGAGCCAAGGGAGTTTCTCTCTAGCTCCTGCTTTGTTGTTACTAAAAAAATGTAAAGAATTAGCTAAAATGGGTTTAACCTTATCTATCACCCAAAACTATCGCCCAAACAAGGCCAAAAAAAGTGTTAATCTCAGGGAACTTTAAGATCTAAGCTAATATCGGTAAATTAACCCTCAATTTCGCCCTATATATTAAGCCTACAATAATTCGTATTCCCACGCTCTAACGCCTACCCATAGGAAAAAATGATCACAGAGAATAGTCGCTTACGTTCAGAATTTTTAAATACACAGGTTATCACTCGCAATACAGGCAAAAAACTCGGCGTTGTTAAAGATATCCTAGTAGATATCGATCAACGAGAAGTGGTTGCCCTCGGACTCCGCGATAATATCCTCTCCCTGTCGGGAATGCCCCAATATATGTATTTATCGAGCATCAGTCAGACAGGAGACGTGGTTCTCGTTGAAGATGATAACGTCTTGGAATCCGTCGATATCGATGCTTATACTCCCTTAATCGGTAGTGACGTGATCACGGAAACCGGCGAACCTTTAGGCAAAGTCCGCGATTATCAATTTGATCCCCTTAGTGGTCAATTGCATTCTATTATCATCGCTTCCCTGGGATTACCTCTTATCCCCGAACAATTGATCAGCACCTACGAAATTGCCATTGAAGAAGTGGTTAGCAGCGGTCCGAATCGCTTAATCGTCTTTGAAGGGGCCGAGGAACGTCTCACCCAAGTTAGTGTGGGAGTTTTGGAACGTTTGGGTATTGGTCGTCCCCCCTGGGAAAGAGAAGAAGAAGAAGCTTATTATACCCCCGCTGCTCGCCCGGAAAATCAGTTAGGTACGGGTATTCCCCTCCGCACTCCTGTGGAGTCAGCTAAACCCGTGGAAGAACGCTGGAACGAGGACGAATGGGAAAAAGAACCCCTGCGTGCCACTCCCCCACCGCAAAAACGGGCCGAAGCTCGTTATTATGAGGAAGAATACGAGGAAGAAGAAGATAACTGGGGAGAGGCGCGGTTAGAACGCACAGAAAGCTTTTCTCGTCCTCAGTACGACGATTACGAGGATAAGGCCGAGGATGATATGTGGGATGATGACGTGGAACCGGATTACAATCCCCCCCGCGTCAATATCACCGAGAAGAAAAAGGAAAGAATCCCCGAATACGAAGACGGTTAATCTTTGACAGTCCCCCTATCCATTAGCTACATCTTTCTTAACATAAAATTTGACAAAAAAAGAAAAGTGTGCTATGTGGCTCAAGGGGGTTCTCTGGGGGGACTAAATATTTTGGGGATCACGTCGAGTGCAGTGATTTGTCAGACTTTACAGATTTTCAATGAACTCTTCAACTGTGACTTGGGCTTGTTTCAGAATTCCACTTAATGTACCAACCTTCAATTCCCGATGTAAAGGGACAACACAACCAATTTTGCCCTCTTCGGTTTCTTTCTTCATCACAACATGGCTACCTGTTTGACGAACTTGCTCGAAGCCTAAGCGTTCAAGAGATCTAATTGCCTCCCCACTAGAGATTCGTGGCAGCTTAGGCATAACTAACCTCAATACTGGTCACAAATCTAGGGGATGTTTCTGGTAAGGTAAATTCCTCTAGGTAAAGCCGTGTGGCTTCTTTCAATCCAGCAATCGCCTGCTCAATTGTTTCTCCTTGATCTACTGTGCCAACTTCTGGACATTCAGCAATGTACATATTATCTTCTTTGTACAAAATAACAGTAAAGATGCGATTTTTCATGGTGTCTTATCATCTCCGGCTTACTCTGAAAATCATAACATAACTGTTTCCTAATCGTTTGGTTAGAAAATAGTTAGGTTTCCTGATCATTGACCCAACTCAGGCTTTTTGAAAAACTCTATAAGATATTAAGTTATTAGTAATTAATCTAATATTGTCCCACCTTCCTAGAATTGAGTGAGAAGATTGTGCAAAAACAGGCGTAGAGTTGATTAATCATTGAAATAAATTTGCCCCAATCAAACCGACTCGATGAACTGCTCGATGTCCGATTCTTACGAACCAAATTTGAGCATCGGTCAATCGGGCTAAAAGTTGATCGGAAGCTGTGAGGCTGTCTTTTGCTACTTCAAAAGCCCCTGTTTCGATATCTATGGCTACAATCTTCCCATGATTGCCTTCCTCGACTTGGTGGCGCACCTGAGATTGATAAATCTCATTACCACGTCGGGCGAATTCTTCTTTGCTGTAGCGGAGTTGATTAACTGTCATTGTCCTGACCCCGTTGCAACTTTTGCCCCTCTATTTTAACCTAAACATGGGGAATCTTCGCTAACATTCCCCAACTAGGCCCACAAGGGCGGCATTGCATTTAGACTCACAGCTTCAATCAATGTGCATGGTGCGTTCCCCAAAATCGATCGCTGGAGCAGCAGGAGTCACATTAGGGAACGCACCCTACGGCTGTCTAACGTCAGAGTTGAGCGGCAATCAACCGACTCGAACTCAGCACCAATATCTCCTAATTGTCCGCTCCAACGCCGTGTTGGGCTGCTGATTCTACGGCGCAACTAATTCTGCTCTCTAATACAAAAGGTTTATTCACAAACCAAAACCTCAAGCTTTGACTAATTCTAGGAATGCAATATTGCCGTTGTCTTCAAAGAAAGTCCGTTTGTTCGCTATCTCTAAAGCTGAAATCTCTTTAGCTACATTCGCTAACTGACTTTCAGTACGATAAATGAGCTGCCACTGCATAAATGTTTCCATGTATCCAACTTCTCGATGATCGGGAATAAAATTAGCGACCAGTAGTTTCCCTCCTGTCCGCAGCATATCAAACATTATCTTAGTCAATCGTGTAGCAAATGGTTGTGATAAGTAGTCGTACAGCCCTGCTGCATAAACTAAATCTAGATTCTCAAAGGATTGCTTTTGTCGAACTAACGTTGTCACTGAACCTCGAATCGTCTGAATAGAACCATTGTCAAACTCACGATCAATGACCTCAAGCGATAGAGGATCTTGGTCAAAGGCAACAAGCTGACCAATGCTTCCTTCTTGAACTGCTACAGATTCTTTGGCTTCTCGCAAGTGTCCACAAGCAATAGAGAGAATCCGAGTTGGGTGTGTTGCCTCAGACGCAACATCATCGATCGTTCTGGCTAACACATCCTTCCTCGCTTTGACACTGCTAGATATTGGACTATTCACACAATGTTCAAGAATTTCTCTACCAAGGGTCGCTAGATTTTGGGATGGCTGCTTGAACCCGTAGATAAAATCGAGTAATTCTGCATCTCCAGCATAGCCTCGTGGCTTGCTGAAAGAGTGGTAAGTAAACGGACACTGATGAATCAGTTGGGTTACGGGATGACCGAGAAATGTGGTCTGGGCAAAATCTCTCCACTCGGTGGCAGGATAACGATTCTTGATCTCCCTCATACCAAGAATGACGTGATCCATACCCGCTTTGGCATTGCCAGAAAGTAGCATGGCTTGTGCATCATCCATCAAAGCATATCCTGCGGCTTGGATTGAATTAGTATCAAGTTGCATGAGTGATTGTGATGTGTGAACTTAATCTGGACAACATTCCGAAACCTTGAACACCTACAGATAACTTAAGTGAACTGCCTCAACCGAGATTTGAAGCAGCCCAACTACATATTATGCGAAAACTTTCTATATAACACTCTCTGGGGTAACGATATGGGTCAACTTTCTGTATATCACCCCGTCCTACAACATATATAGCAATTCTTTGAGCCATGAGGTACAATAGAGAGCAAATAGACAAATAATAGAACTCGTCAGCTTCCTATGAGACCTTATTCCGTAGATTTTCGCCAAAAAATTATCGATGTCTGGAAGAAAGAAAAAATTTCCATTCGAGGACTAGCCCAGAGATTTGACGTGGCTAAGAGCTTTATTCAGAAGTTATTGAAGCAACATAAAGAAACAGGAGATATCCGTCCGCGTCGGCAAGGGGGAACTCCGCCAACCAAGTTAAATAGTGAACAACTGATAATTTTAATAGAAATCATCGAAGCTAACAATGATGCAACTCTCGAAGAATTATCGGACTTACTGTATGAAAAGACACAGGTGAAAGTCAGTAGAGCCCCCTTGGGGCGGCTTACGCAAAAACTCAAGTACAGTTTCAAAAAAAAACACTACACGCGGCGGAAAAAGAAAGTGAAAGGGTACAGCAAAAAAGAGTGGAATACTGGTCCCAAGTAAGGGAAATTGAGGCATCAAAACTAATTTTTATCGATGAATTGGGGGTAAATTTAGCCCTTTTGAGACTCTATGCTAGAGCCTTAATTGGTCAAAGAGCCAGAGGAAGAAAACCACAAAAAAGAGGGAGAAATATTTCAATAATTAGTGCCATAAGCTTAGAAAAAGTTGTCGCATCAGTCAATATATATGGTGCAGTAGATGCGGTAACATTTGAAGGATTTATTCTGAAGGAAGTGCTGCCAAAAATTAAAGAAGGAGACTGTCTGCTCATGGATAACGCCAAGATTCATCTCGGAGAAATGGTCAGAGAAACAATCGAACAACAAAAAGCTAGACTGATCTATTTACCTCCTTATTCTCCCGACTTCTCTCCTATAGCAAAGACCAAGGTGCTTAGGACAATCCATCGCTGAAACCCTGTTCAGATAAGAGTTTGAAAATTGAAAGCGTCCTAAATAACCCATTATTTGCTATATTGAAAACTTTTGGTCAAAAGTGAAAGCGATGTTAAGAAAACTGAAGGCGAGAACTTACAAAGACTTAATAGAAGGGATTGAATCGGCTATGTTACAAGTTACTCAAAAAGATATTCGCAATTGGTTTACTCACTGTTGCTACTGTACCTCATAAGTTAGAGAATTGCTATAGTAACTTTAGAAAAGTCCTACTTATGCCAGCCAAAGATTTCCTAGATTTAGAAGAAAAGAAAAACTGACAAAAAGCTCTTAAAGAAGAAGAAAGAGCAGAAGTTAGGGAAAGAATTTTAATGTTTCTCTTGCTAAACGACGGAAAAACTCAACGAGAAATAGCAGAGTTTATTGGCTGTTCACTCAAAACAGTCGCCCCTTGGTGTGTTCATGGCGATCCTAACAATTTAGAAAGTCTAGAAGATGGGAGAAAAAATGGAAATCATAAAAAAGCCCCAGAGGAATATATTAATTTACTATTGAAAATAGTTGATGAAGACCCGAAGGAATTGGGATATGAATTCGGGAGATGGACAGCGGCAAGATTAGCAGAGCATCTAGAAAAGGAAACAGGAATTAAACTGAGTGGCTCGCCAGTGAGAAGAATATTGAGAAGAAAAAAGTATGTGTATATCTGGGCGAAATATAGTCGAGAAGATAAGCAAGACAAGGAATTAAGAAAAGCATTTAAAGAAAAATTAGATGAATATTTAAAGTTAGCCAAAGAAAAGCCAGAGTCAATTCAGGTATGGTTTTGGGACGGGGCTTTCAAGGTGGCGAACCTGCGTCGCCACAGGGTTCCCCTCATGAGTGTGGATTTAGTTTGAGAGTAATAAGAAGGAGAGCTTGGACAAAAAAAGGAAAGCGAAAAAAAGTGAACGGTCAAAGAAAAAGAGGAAGAGTAAATGTGATGGGAGCCTTAGGACATAATGATAAAAAACGAGTCTGTTTTATGAGCAAAAAAGGAAATTCAGAAACTTTCCATGAACAATTAAAGAAACTTCATGAAGAGATTCGTCAAGAATGGATAAACTTGGGAAATCTGCCCGAAGATTTTCGAGAAAAGGGACCTAAGATTATCATTATATTAGACAATGCTAGTTATCACAAAAAGAAAGATGTTATTGAGCAGGTGGAAAAAGAGTTGCCCAATATTAGGCTAGAGTTTTTACCAGCTTATAGTCCAGATTACAACCTAATAGAATTATTGTGGCATTCCGCTAAAGAATACATAGCTAATCGAGAATTTGAAAATAAAGAAGAACTGGAAAAAGTAGTCAATCAGCTTTTAAATGAAGGGGGATTGATTATTAAATGGAGTAGAAAGCTTAAAAATAAGGGTAATGCTGTCAATGTAACTTAAATGCGTAAAAGCTTATGGCCGCTCTTGGTAAGGTTGCTATAAACCAGCCTTGCGGTTCGGGTCTTTCCTGTCTTCTGGATGGGGATGATTCAGGGTCCGCTGAAAACTCCCGCCTCAGCGTAAGCGGGCAGGAGTAGTTTATCTATTTCCTCATAAGTAACCTATACTCAACGGATTTAGTCTGAGGATGTCGATGTCTAATATTAACAACAAAAAGGCTCCCGCCAACTAGACGGGAGCCGCTGCCATCGAACTAAGGGAAATTAGTCGAGGTCAGGCATTGCCAATGCGGGTTCAGTCTCGCGGTCAATTCCTTTCTCGAAACCAGCGGCGGCGGCGCGAGCGCGTCCAGCGTGCCAGAGGTGTCCAATCAGGAAGAAGAAAGCGAGGGTGAAGTGAGAGGTAGCCAACCAAGCGCGAGGAGACACATAGTTAAACGAGTTAACGTCAGTGATAACGCCACCTACAGAGTTCAAGGAACCTAAAGGAGCGTGGGTCATGTATTCAGCCGCGCGGCGTACTTGCCAGGGTTGTACGTCATTTCTGATTTTGTCGAGGTCTAAACCGTTAGGACCACGGAGGGGTTCTAACCAGGGACCGCGGAAATCCCAGAAACGCATGGTTTCACCACCGAAGATGATTTCGCCAGTGGGAGAGCGCATCAGGTATTTACCTAGACCGGTGGGGCCTTGGGCAGAAGCGACGTTAGCACCTAAGCGTTGGTCACGCACCAAGAAGGTGAAAGCTTGAGCTTGGGAAGCTTCCATGCCAGTGGGACCGTAGAATTCACTGGGATAGGCGGTGTTATTAAACCAAACGTAAACGGCGGCGATAAAACCCATCATGGAAAGAGCGCCCAAGCTGTAGGACAGATAGGCTTCTCCAGACCAGATGAGAGCGCGACGCGCCCAAGCAAAAGGTTTGGTGAGAATGTGCCAGATACCGCCAGCGATACAGATTAAGCCAATCCAGATGTGACCGCCGATGATATCTTCCATGTTGTTGACGCTGATAATCCAGCCTTCGCCACCGAAGGGAGCTTTGGTCAGATAACCAAAGATAACTGCGGGGTTGAGGGTAGGATTGGTGATGATGCGGACATCACCGCCACCGGGAGCCCAGGTATCATAGACACCGCCAAAGAACATGGCTTTAAATACCAACAACAGCGCACCACAACCCAAGAGAATCAGGTGATAACCGATGATGTTGGTCATTTGGTTTTTGTCTTTCCAGTCGTAACCGAAGAAATTAGAGTATTCCTCTAGGGTTTCCGGTCCGCGGATAGCGTGGTAGATACCACCAAAACCGAGTACAGCCGAAGAAATTAAGTGCAGAACACCAGCGACGAAGTAGGGGAAGGTATCGACTACTTCACCACCAGGACCGACCCCAAAACCGAGGGTAGCTAAGTGGGGAAGCAGGATTAAACCCTGTTCGTACATCGGTTTTTCGGGGATAAAGTGGGCGGTTTCAAACAGGGTCATTGCCCCAGCCCAGAAAACGATTAAACCGGCGTGGGCGACGTGAGCGCCGAGCAGTTTACCGGAGAGGTTGATAAGACGAGCGTTACCGGACCACCAAGCGAAGCCGGTGGAACTTTGGTCACGACCGGTAGCGGTAGGGATATTAGAGAGCGTTACCACGCGGGAGAACCTCCTCAGGGAAGATAAAGTTTTCGTGGGGTTGGTCTTGGGGAGCCATCCAAGCTCTCAGACCTTCGTTAAGCAGAATATTTTTAGTGTAGAAGGTTTCAAATTCCGGGTCTTCGGCCGCTCTCAATTCCTGAGAAACGAAGTCA
>NZ_JADBSA010000207.1:0-13804 GCF_020246945.1 Microcystis sp. M113S1
ATTAGACTTTGACACTTTGACGGATTTAGACAACTGGTTGCATCCGTGACTCGCTTTATTTGGGATAAATTTAGCAAAGACTTCTTAGAAACCCTTCTTTCTCCCTACGGTACAGTAGTTGTCAGCAAAGAAGTCACCTCATACTAAATCCGTTGAGTATAGGCTACTTATGAGGTTATGAAACAATTAATTTCATATCTCCCCCAACCCCTCTAACTCCCCACTCCCCTGACTCCCACAAAGCTCCAAAAATAAGGTTTTAAAAAAACCAGAATTCAAAATAAGAAATAGCGTTGGGCCATGGGTAAAACCGTAGCAGGTTCACAGATTAATAATTCCCCGTCAGCGCGCACTTCGTAGGTTTCGGGATTAACTTCCATGCGCGGTAAAGCGTCATTGAGCTTCATACTGGCCTTACTGATATTGCGCGTATTCGACACGGCCACGGCGGTTTTTTTCAGCTTTAACTTCTCAGGGATGCCCGCTTTCATAGCATATTTAGAAACAAATGTCAAGGAAGTTTTGGCGATCGCACCACCAAAAGAGGCAAACATGGGACGCATATAAACCGGTTGCGGTGTGGGAATACTGGCATTAGCATCGCCCATTTGCGCCCAGGCGATTAAACCGCCTTTCAGGACAATTTCCGGTTTTACGCCAAAAAATGCCGGTTTCCAGAGAACCAAATCGGCTAATTTGCCCACCTCGATGGAACCGACATAATCGGAGACACCATGGGTAATAGCAGGATTAATCGTATATTTAGCAATATATCGTCTTGCTCGCAGATTATCATTCTCGCCCGTTTCCCCGGTCAGTCTGCCCCGTTGTACCCGCATTTTGTGGGCAGTTTGCCAAGTGCGGATAATTACTTCTCCCACCCGTCCCATAGCTTGAGAATCGGAGGAAATTATGCTAAAAGCCCCTAAATCGTGGAGAATATCCTCGGCGGCAATAGTCTCTCGGCGGATGCGGGATTCAGCAAAAGCCACATCTTCCGGAATACTACGGTCCAGATGATGACAAACCATCAACATATCAAGGTGTTCCTCTAAGGTATTCACCGTATAGGGACGGGTGGGATTAGTAGAGGAGGGTAAAACGTTCATTTCCCCGCAAACCCTGATAATATCGGGAGCATGACCACCGCCGGCCCCTTCCGTGTGGTAGGTGTGAATGACGCGATTTTTAAAAGCGGCGATAGTTGCCTCGACAAAACCGGCTTCATTGAGAGTATCGGTATGAATTGCCACCTGCACATCGTACTTATCGGCAACGCTTAAACAGGTATCAATGGCTGCCGGAGTGGTTCCCCAATCTTCATGGAGTTTTAAGCCAATTACCCCCGCTTTTACCTGTTCCGCTAGTCCTTCCGGCTGACTGCTATTGCCTTTGCCCAAAAAACCCAAATTCATCGGGAAAGCTTCGGCCGCCTCTAGCATTCGATAGATGTTCCATTCTCCCGGGGTGCAGGTGGTGGCATTAGTTCCCGTCGCAGGTCCGGTCCCGCCACCAATCATCGTGGTAATCCCCGACGCAATCGCTGTCTCAATTTGTTGGGGACAGATAAAATGAATATGGGCATCAATCCCCCCTGCTGTCAAAATCATCCCTTCCCCGGCTAATGCCTCGGTGGCAGGACCGATAATAATATCGACATTATCTTGAATGTGGGGATTACCCGCTTTACCGATTTGATAAATTTTGCCATCCTTAATGCCCACATCGGCTTTAACGATGCCCCACCAGTCGAGAATTAAGGCATTAGTAATCACTAGATCTACCGCTCCATCTTCCCTAGAAATGGGGGATTGGCCCATACCATCGCGAATTACTTTACCGCCGCCGAATTTTACCTCATCGCCGTAGGTGGTGAAATCTTTTTCGACTTCGATAAATAATTCCGTGTCTGCCAGGCGAACTTTATCCCCGATGGTGGGGCCGTAGGTTTCAGCATAGGTGCGGCGATCGATGCGATAATTCATAGGGGGAATTCTTTAAAATCGAGATCGATTATACGATCGATTTTCCGGCAATTATCGCTTTTTCGGGATTTTCTTCCATTTTTAATCTGGCTCGTTTTCGAGGATTTCTTTGGCTTTCAGTAAAGCTTGGCGATGTTCTTCGGTGACGGTGGGATATTTTAAACCGAGGGATTCCAGGGTGTAATAAATAACCGACCCCACAGCTAAACGGGTAAACCATTTGCGATCAGCTGGGATAATATACCAAGGAGCCCACTCGGTACTGGTGTGATTGAATACCTCCTCGTAGGCTTTCATGTAATCATCCCAAAAAGCCCTTTCTTTGACATCATTTTCGGAAAACTTCCAGTTTTTTTCAGGGCGATCAATTCTTTCTAAAAATCGTTTTTTCTGTTCTCCTTTAGAAACATTGAGAAAGAATTTCAGGACAATAACCCCATTGTTAACCAGATATTTTTCAAAATTATTAATCTCCTCAAAACGTCGATGCCAAACTTTCTTGGTTCTGTCTTCTGGGGGGAGTTTTTGCCGTTCCAATAAATTTTGATGGACACGCACAACTAATAATTCTTCGTAGTAAGAACGATTAAAAATACCGATACGACCCCGCTCCGGTAAGGCTTTATAATATCGCCAGAGATAATCGTGATCTAGTTCTTCGGCCGAGGGAACTTTAAAGCTAAATACCTGACAGCCTTGGGGATTTAAGCCGGACATAACGTGTCTGATCGTACCATCTTTACCCGCCGCATCCATGGCTTGCAGATTAATTAACAGAGCATAGGTATCCTGGGCATAGAGTTTATCTTGAAACTCGGCCATTTTTTCGATACCCTGTTGCAGCAGCAGCGTGGCATCTTCTTTGGTAATGTAGTCGGGTTTAAACCCGGGATCGTAGTCTTTGTGCAGAGAAATTTCTTTACCCGGTGGCACGATTAAGGATTGTAAAAATGCGTGGCGATCAATTTTGCTGACCATGCTCTTCTCCTTGATTGTTTTGACCCCTAAGATTACATTGTAGCACTTTTGCTCGGAAAATATCTAACTCTTGAACCGGCAAGCCAGGGATGAACTGGCAGAAATGACCTAGAAACAAGTATATTTAAATAATCGATTTTAGCTACTCCTCATCTGACGAGAAAGTAAAGAATAATTTTTAGGCGATCGCAAATTCGGTAAACTGTCGCACTTCGGGAGGTTGAAAAGCTAAAACTATCTCACTGCTGGGAATTCCTAAGCGCATTAATTCCGTGGCGATACCTGCTTCTGTCCAATCTTCTTCAATATAAATTTTGTCATTTTTTAGACGAAGATAAACAGAAATTGCTTTAATTCGTTTGCCATTTTTCCAGCCAATATTAAACCAAAGATATTGGCTTCTATCATCGTCAAATATCAATATTTCTTCTATGTCTTGATCGGGTACTTGTGAGGAAATGTCTGCATATTCTGTGAGAATTTTCTTGATTATGCTTTGATAATAATTTAGTTTATCCATTGGACGATTTCCTCATGATTAGTGTCAACAATTAACAATAAAATTTGATATTTTTGCAAGATTATTTGTATGGCAGCTTGAGCGAAAAACTTTTCGTAGATTTCTTGTCCGATTAAAAAAATAAAGAAATTAATACATACAAGATATTTATTACAATTTCAACAATTAATCTCGAAAATTGTCCGAACCACAGGTAAGACATGTACCATCATCAGGATCTATGACATTACCCAGACAATCTTCAGCTGTGCAATCTTCCCGCAATACTTCATAAGATTCATTACATACAAGGCAATAAATAGTGTTGCTAGTTGGTTAATTAGGTATTAGTTGAGCTAATCTTGGAATCTGTTTGTCTGCGTAATCTTCCCTAAAACCACTATAACAACTAGGACAGAAATAACGTCTTGTTTTTTTATTAAAATTAAAATATTTATTATTTTCTGAAGGTGTTAATAAATCAATTACAAGGTTTATTTCTAAAGCCAGCCAATTATATAATTCTCTGGTTTCAGGGCTATATAGAACAGATTCAGGTTCATTTTGAATGAATTGTCCTCGAATTTTTATCCACGAGTTTGGCTCTATCAAATAATGACAAATTTCTAGAATTTCAACAAACAGATTTTTAGTTTTTATATATAATTCAGGATTTACAGTGTGCATAATTATATTTCGCTTGCTTCTCAAATCTTCAAATCTTTGTCGAAAGTTATCTGGTAATCGACCAGTCGATACGGTATTATAAACTTTGACTAAATCCTGTGCATCAATTGTTTTAAATTCACTAAAACGGATATTGCGCTCATGAGATTTACTGGGATAATTACTCGGATCTCCTAAAATTAGTAAATACGGGCTAACTGTAGCAATATGACCTTTTAAGAGAAATTCGGTTCCTTGTTGAATAAGGGAAAGGGCTGTACTCAATGGACGTTGTGCTTGTTTCCAATATTGCTCAGATGACAATTGATCGATTACTTCTTCATTCTCATCGCTATAATACACATTATAAAAATATTCCGCATCCTTAAGTTTTGTAGATAAACTTATCAGCGTATCCCAAGCCAGATTTAAAAAATCAATGCCAGCGGATTTAAAATCATCTCCAGTCGGTACATCTATAATCATAATTTTTCGTACTCACTTTTATCATTTCATTTAAGGCGATTTATTGGTAAATGAGATTGTGTGGCTTTTCATCCCGCTCAAAATGATAGCGAACTTTTTTATTGTGTGGCTTGTACCCGAACTAAACTTGACTATACTTTGTGAGCCTCCGCATAAATCCGTAAAGCGGCGGACATTTTTTGTTCACAATCCTCGCCCTGTGATTGAAACCAAGCTAGGGTTTCGGGATCTACTTGAACAAGAACATTTACTTTCTCTACAGGTTTCCACCACCGCGATTTACTAAAAAACTCCTCGGTTAAGGGCGGAATATCGGATGTGTCGATTTCCTCTTCCGTAAGAGCGTCAACTTTCTCCCAATTCGTCTCGGAGGTATTGTTCATATCGTTTTCGTTCATAGGGTAAAGCTTTACGAAGTGAAATAATACGAATTGTATCTCTACTCGGTTCTGTAAAAACGACAACTACCACTCGGCCATCGAGCGTACCGATTCCTATCAATCGATCTTCGCCATAATTTTCTCGTTCGTCAAGGGAAACTCGAATGGGATGTTCAAATATCCGCTGCGCGTCCGCGAAGTCTAGATCGTGCTTGATGATATTCGCTCGGTTCTTTTGTCGATCCCACTCGAATTTCATATTTTTATTTTATCGAGTTGTCATTCCGTATATCGAAAAAAATCCTATAATTGTCGAAAATTCGATCGTTAGAGGGGTCATCTTGATCGAAATCAAAAGAAATCTTTCGCCTCGATCGAAATGACCCATAACCGGTCAACTAACTCAAAACACCAGAAGGAATACCTAAGATATCCTCAATCTTAGGTAAATCTTCTAGGGGAATTACCCGGCCTTCATCCTCAAAACCAGCGATTTCATTAAAGTTCAAATAGCGGTATAAATCGCCAGCAAAAGGATTAATTTTCTCAGTGACAATTGCTAGGTATTCCTCAACGGTAGGAATGCGTCCCAGCAGCGCACAAACCGCCGCTAATTCGGCGGAACCGAGATAGACTCGTGCATCTTTTCCCATGCGATTATTGAAGTTACGAGTCGAGGTAGAAAATACCGTCGCTCTGTCTTCAACCCGCGCTTGATTACCCATACAAAGGGAACATCCCGGCATCTCGGTACGCGCCCCAGAAGCGGCAAAAATGCCATACATTCCCTCATCGCGTAATTGTTTTTCATCCATGCGGGTGGGGGGACAAATCCACAGTTTAGCCTTAGCAACTCCTGCCCCTTCTAATATCTTAGCAGCGGCGCGATAATGACCGATATTAGTCATACAAGAACCGATGAACACCTCATCAATTTTATCCCCAGCGCATTCCGACATTAACTTGATATTATCGGGGTCATTGGGTGCGGCGACAATGGGTTCTTTAATCTCGCTTAAATTGACGGTGATAATATCCGCATATTCGGCATCCTTATCCGCCTCCATCAGGACGGGACTAGCTAACCATTGTTCCATTTTTGCTACCCGACGTAGGATAGTTTTAGCATCACTATAACCCCGGGCTGCCATATTTTTTAACAGAGCCACATTAGAGCGTAAATATTCCGCCACTGTTTCCGTACTTAACTTAATCGTACAACCAGCGCAGGAACGTTCCGCCGTGGCATCGGTTAACTCGAAAGCCTGTTCTAATTTCAAATCCGGCAGCCCTTCCATCTCCATAATGCGACCGTTAAAAACATTTTTTTTGTTCTGTTTTTCCACGGTTAATTTGCCTTCTTGGATGGCAACGTAGGGAATGGCATTAACAATATCCCGCAGAGTTACACCGGGTTGTAATTCCCCCGTAAAACGGACTAAAACCGATTCCGGCATATCCAAAGGCATTACTCCCAAAGCGGCGGCAAATGCCACTAAACCCGACCCCGCAGGAAAGGAAATTCCCAAAGGAAAACGAGTATGAGAATCGCCTCCAGTCCCCACCGTATCCGGCAATAACATCCGATTTAACCAGGAGTGAATAATGCCATCTCCCGGACGTAAAGCGACCCCACCCCGGGTAGAGAAAAAGTCGGGTAATTGGTGATGAGTTTGAATATCAACCGGTTTGGGATAGGCTGCCGTGTGACAGAAACTCTGCATGACTAAATCGGCGCTAAAACCTAAACAGGCTAACTCTTTTAACTCGTCTCTGGTCATCGGACCAGTGGTATCCTGAGACCCTACCGTAGTCATAATCGGGTCACAGGAAGTACCCGGCCGCACCCCGGGTAAACCGCAAGCTTTGCCGACCATTTTTTGCGCTAGGGTGTAACCTTTACCCGTGTCACTAGGCATAGTTGGACGAGTAAATAGGGTACTAGCCTCAAGTCCCAAGGCGTGACGGGTTTTATCGGTGAGACTGCGACCGATTAAGAGGTGAATACGACCGCCGGCGCGCACTTCATCCAGAATTGTCTCAGGTTTGAGGCTAAAAGTGCTAATAGTTGCGCCCGCTTCGTTGGTGATTTTGCCTTCGTAGGGATAAATTTTAATCACATCCCCCGTGTTCATTTGGCTAACATCGCATTCAATCGGTAAAGCGCCGGAATCCTCGGCCGTATTAAAGAAGATAGGGGCGATTTTACTGCCTAAAATATAGCCACCAGCACGTTTATTAGGTACAAAGGGAATATCATCGCCAATATGCCAGAGAACCGAGTTAATCGCCGATTTTCGGCTGGAACCAGTCCCAACCACATCCCCCACATAGGCGACCGGATGGCCTAATTTTTTCAATTCGGCAATGGTTTCTAAGGACCCGGGTTGACGGGTTTCTAACATTACCAAAGCATGGAGGGGAATATCGGGCCGGGTGGTGGCATGGGGAGCGGGAGATAGGTCATCTGTATTAGTTTCTCCGGGTACTTTGAAGACGGTGACGGTAATTTCTTTAGCAAGTTTCGGTTTAGCGATAAACCAAGCGCCATTGGCCCAAGCATCGATAACCTGTTTAGCATAGGGATTGGTGTCGGATAATTCCAAAACCTCGTTAAACGCATCGAATACCAGCAGGGTTTTACTTAAAGCGCTGGCAGCGGCAGCGGCGATATTAATATCTCTGGATTTAATCAGTTCAATCAGAGAATGAACGTTATAACCACCGACCATGGTTCCCAGTAAGCTAACCGCACCTTGGGGGGAGATAACGTTAGATTTTATTTCACCTTTAGCAATTCCTGTTAAAAATCCCGCTTTAACGTAGGCGGCTTCATCAACTCCGGGGGGAACACGGTCACGCAGCAGGGTCAGCAATTCTCCCTTGAGTTCTTCGGTCGGATTTTTGAGCATTTCGCATAATTCCGCCGTTTGTTGAGCGTTGAGGGGAAGGGGAGGGATACCTAATTTCGCTCGGTCGGCAACGTGCTGATGATACGCTTCTAACATAGATATAGTCTCTCCTAGTCTTCACTTGTGACGGTTTCTTCCTAGGTTACTGGATTTTTGCTAGTCTCTGAATTTCTAGGTTAACGAGAGATGACTTTGCTGTGTGGGCTGCATCTCACATTTGCAGGAACACCGACAATCAGCAATTATCAGCTTCTCAAGGCAAGAGTCACTCATGCAAGAGGCAAAAGAAAGAATCTGGCAATTCTCCCACCTAAAAAGAAGGTTAGAAACTAAGCACATCAAAGCTTTTAGCTTAACCAATTAGGTTTTAGATTCGGTCGAGTGACTCTTAAATTAGTACACAAATATTAACAACTGCCTGTAAGCATCCCACCGAAAAACTAATGCGCTCCTGGGTTTGGGGGGTAGAACCCCCCAAAAGCTTGCATTGAGTAATAAAATCGAAAGTAACGCCCAATTTTAGCCGAGAGTTTCCCCTTAAAAATCTCAACTTAGTAGATTGACAAAAATGAGATGCAGGCAGTGTGTGACTTCCATAAAATGAGAAAATAGCGATCGATTGACTATATTGAGGCTTAGATAATGGCTATCACCGATTCTGATCTAGATTTAGCACAATATATCGACCATTCTCTCCTCATCCCCACCGCCACCAGTGAACAATTAGAGGCTTACTGTCAACAGGCTGATCAATATCGTTTTCCCACCGTCTGCGTTTATCCCGCTGCCGTTAAGCAAGCTGTGCAGTTACTCCACGGCAAAAAAACTTTAGTTTCTACCGTGATTGGTTTTCCCGCGGGGGCCACTACCTCCGCAGTTAAACGTTATGAGGCTTTAGAAGCTGCCGATAATGGTGCTAAGGAGTTAGATGTGGTTATTAATCTCGGTTGGCTAAAAGATGGGAAATATGAGCAATTATTCCAAGAAATTGCTAGTATTTGTCAGGAAACCGGCCAGACGGTAAAAGCGATTCTGGAAACCTCGCAACTGACGGACACCGAGAAACGTTTAGCGGCGGAGATTTGCATGGATGCAGGAGTCAGTTATCTAAAAACCAGTACCGGCTGGTTTGGAGGAGCAACAGTTAGCGATGTGAAGTTTCTCAAGGAAATTAGCAAAGGACGGGTAGGAATTAAAGCATCCGGCGGAATTCGTACCCTAGAACAAGCGATCGCTCTTATCCGCGCCGGGGCCACTCGTCTGGGGACTTCCCGCGGTGTCGATTTAGTCCGTCAGCAAAAAGCCGCTTTTGAGGAATAATACTAAATCCTGTTTAAAAGGTATAGGAAAGTGGGGAAGTGGGGAAGTGGGGAAGTGGGGAGAATAAATAAAAAATAATCTCCTGTCTCCTGAATCCTGTCTCCTGAATCCTGTCTCCTGAATCCTGTCTCCTGACAGCTAAAATTATGGCTGACATTCAATAAAAATAAGGAGGTTTATTTGCCGATAATTCGCTGTGGTAATCGAGAATTTAGAGATATTCAAGGGATTGTTTTTGATAAGGACGGTACGCTAGAGGATTCGCGGGCTTTCTGGTACGATCGAGCTATAGCTCGGGTACAAGCCATTGAATCGCGAATTCCGGGTTTAGAGTCTTTATTAACTAAAACTTTTGGTATTGGGGCAAATAGTCTCAATCCTGCTGGTTTAATGGCAGTGGGCAGCCGCAGAGATAATCATATCGTCGCTGCCGGTTGTATTGCTTCCACTGGCCTCGATTGGTTAACGGCCATGGCGATCGCAAAAGCGGCCTTCCAAGCGGCCGATGAAAAGGTTCCCCCCCGCTTAAATCCCCTCTATCCCCACTGTTTAGAAGTCATTCGTTATCTGCACGCGGCCGGTTTACAATTAGCGATTCTTTCCTCCGATACCACAGCACGAGTTGAGCAATTTGTCAAGGAAAATGACCTATTAAATTATATTAAAATTGCCCGGGGATGCGATCGAGGTTTAAGTAAACCCGATCCCTTATTATGGCAAGAAACCTGTCAAGCTTTGGGGACCGCAGTGGACAAAACCCTGATGGTGGGGGACACTAGGGCCGATTGGGAAATGGCTAAACAGGCCAAAGCAGCAGCGATCGCAATTAGTTGGCAACTGGAAAACCATCAAGATTTACAATTAGCTGATGTGGTCATTAGAGAACTTACTGCAATCTCGGTTATCAGATAAGTAGGGAGGCACAATTATTTGTAGGATGGGTTAGCAGTAGCGTAACCCATGCAGACGTTGGGTTTCATGCTTCAACCCAACCTAGGTTCTTCCCCCACACCCCACACCCCACACCCCACACCCCAATTCATAATTTCCTCTATGCTAACAATTGCCTTACCGAAGGGTGCTTTACTAAACGAAAGTATCCAAATATTTCAGAAAATTGGCTTAGATTTTAGTGACTTTCTTGACTCAAAAAATCGCCAATTACAGATTACCGACCCCACTAACCAAGCGAAAGCCTTATTAGTAAGAGCCACAGATGTCCCCGTTTATGTAGAATACGGTCAGGCACAATTAGGCATCGCCGGTTATGATATTTTATTGGAAAAATCTCCCGATGTGGCTAATTTAATTGACCTAAAATTTGGTTATTGTCGGATGTCGGTAGCTGTCCCTGCTGATAGTCCCTATCAAAGTCCCTTAGATATTCCCCATCACGGTAAAGTTGCCTCAAAATTTGTCAATTGTGCTAAGGATTATTTTCGTCGTTTAGATATTCCCGTCGAGATTATACCTCTCTATGGTTCCGTAGAATTAGGACCGATTACGGGTATGTCAGAAGCGATAGTTGACCTAGTTTCCACCGGTCGAACTTTACGGGAAAATGGTTTAGTAGAAATTGACGAATTATTTGCTAGTAGCGCTCGATTAATCGCTCATCCCCTCAGCTATAGACTAGATTGCGATCGGATTTATAACTGGGTAGAAAAGCTCAGAGAAGCAACTACATCAATGGCAAAAGTTTAACAAATCAGCACCCCCCTTATTAAGGGGGGATTAAGGGTAGATTTATCTTATTTCCCCCTAACCTAATTGTTTCAATAGTAAACCAAGGAGCGCACCAGCAAGAATTAACCAAGTAGAATTAACTTGAAAACGTAGTAAAAGAATAGCGGAGATAAGAGATAGAATGATAGCCAATAAATTAAAGGGTAAATTCCCGTAAGGTTGTAACCAAGTAGCTAGAGCTAAATTAAAAATTACTGCCACCATTAAAGCCACAGCACTAGCATTAATTGCATCTAAAAAAGCACCCGCCCAAGGCGATTGTCTCAGCTTAGGAATGAGGGGATTAAGTAATAAGACAAAGATAAAAGAAGGAAAAAAAATTGCTAGAGTTGCCACAATTGCCCCCGATACTCCTAATATTTGATAACCGATAAAAGTGGCTGTGGATAACACCGGTCCAGGGGTAAATTGACCCACAGCAATGGCATCTAATAATTGTTGCTGAGTTAACCATCCTCTCCCCTGGACTAAATCCCCTTCTAAAAAGGCAACTAACACATAACCACTACCAAATAAAACACTACCCACCTTGAGGAAAAACAACCCTAATCCTGTTAATGTCGGTGGGATATTGCTAGGAGTAGCAACTGCCGTCACACCGCCTATTCCTGCCACAATCAGGGGGAAAGTAGCGAATTTTTTTAGGATAAACATCCCGATAATTCCGCCTAAAAGTAAAGCGATAATTTCATTTAAACCTAAGATTAATAAACCGATAACTCCCAATCCGATGAACAGTAATTGACGGGTTTTCATTGCCTTTTTGCCTAAGCGCCAGAGTGCCTGAAAAATCACCGCAATTACCACCGGTTTAATCCCCGCAAAAATCGTGGCCACATCCGGTAAAGTCCCGTAGGTAGTATAAATCCAAGCTAAAAAACCAGTAATTAACACCGCAGGAGTGATAAAACAAACTCCCGTGATTATTAAACCCGCTAAACCACCAAAAATATAACCGATATGAATGGCCATTTCCGTGGAATTAGGACCCGGAATCAGATTAGTGGCCCCCACCAAATCGAGAAATCGCTCCTTAGTCATCCAACCGCGACGCTTAACCACTTCTTCCTCCATTAAAGCGATATGGGCAGCCGGACCGCCAAAACCGATAATCCCGATTTTGAGAAATAAAAGGGCAAGTTGCGAGAGATTGGGAGGCGATGAAGTCAGCATTTTCTGATTACCAATAGTTTTTCTAGAATCAAGTTTATATCCAAGAATATAGGCTTAAGTTAAATTCTTGGCTAGATCTCGTCAATCCTAAAATTCCATAATTGCAAAAGTGTTTTACACAAACTAAATTATAAGTATTTAATACTACCGTTCAAGTAAATTTGATACAAAAAAAATTAAGAAAACTTTATCAATAATATTGATTAATTTGTTTATAATAGAACTCCTTAGTCAACAAAGCATAAACAATAATCAATTATCACAATCGATTCTAATCTATACCAGAGCAACTCTATGGACAGCTTGCCGCCTAACACTAACCAGTTTTCAGATACTCAAGAGCCAGCGGCGAGTCCAACTCAGCGCCAAGCGGTGCCAGTCAATTATGAGTACAGCCTCAATCTGCCGGAATTACTCAACCAGCTTGACCTCTCGGTGTTGATTTCCACCTACCAAGCGGGACGGGTGGCCAGCATTGGCACTTATCAAGGACAAATGCGGGTGAGTTTCGCCCATTTTGACCAAGCGATGGGTTTAACCCGAACCGCTACCGGAATTGCTGTGGGCGCTCGTAACGCAGTTTGGAATTTACCGGCTAATCGAGAGATTGCCCCCCAGATTAAACCAGAAAGGGAACAGGATATCGCTTTTTTAGCCCGTTCCTCTCACCTCACCGGGCCGATTATGGGTCATGATTTGGCCTTTGGCAGTAATCGCCTTTGGGTGGTCAATACCCTGTTTAACTGTCTGGCAACCATCGAAGGAAATTGGAGTTTTCTCCCCCAGTGGAAACCGCCCTTTATTACTGAATTAGCCCCGGGAGATAGATGTCACCTCAATGGCTTGGCTATGGCTGAAAATAGCGGCACCCCCGCCTATGTGACGGCATTGGGGGAAACCAACGAGGAAAGCCTCTGGCGAGAGAATAAAGCCCAAGGGGGATGCTTAATTGATGTGCCGAGGGGAGAGGTGATTCTGCGGGGTTTAGCTATGCCCCATTCTCCCCGCCTTTACCAAGGTAATCTCTATTTTCTCAATTCCGGTTATGGAACCTTGAACCGTTGGCATCCCCAAACTGGCAGTACAGAAATCATCGCCGAATTGCCCGGTTTTACCCGGGGTTTGGACTGTTGGGAAGGTCACGCCTTTGTCGGGTTGTCCCAAATTCGGGAAACGGCGGTCTTTGGCGGTTTACCCCTGGATGAGCGGCGTAATCAATTGCGGTGCGGGTTGGCTATTGTCAATCTAGCCACCAGTCAACTGGTGGCAACTTTCTGGTTTAATAGCGGCGTGGAGGAGGTTTTCGCCGTCTCCGTTCTCCCGGGCTACCGCAACCCGGCGCTAATTGGACAGGATACCGACCTCGACGGCACTCAATCGGTGTGGATGGTGCCTTCTTTGCCAGCTTAATTGTTTAATTTTTACTCTTTATTCAGGAAAAAATCATGTCAACTCCTTTTTTAGTTAAGGATATCTTCCCCGGTTTAGGTAAATCCTCCCCCGGCAATCTGACGGCATTATATAGTTTTACCAATAAATGTTAGAACAAAGATGTAGATGTAGGTTGCTCTAATGGGAAGTTTTGTGACGACAAGTAGCATTGATGATATTTATGGGGAATAATAGATTTAGATGAGTGCCTAACTTTCCAATTGGTAG
>NZ_JADBSA010000208.1:0-3895 GCF_020246945.1 Microcystis sp. M113S1
AGGCCGAATTTGAAGTCTTTTCTGAACGAAACCCCCTACTATCTGTTGTCAAGGTTCAGTTTTTAGCTTGGTTATCGCTTTTTCCATTGTAGCTTAAAGCCGTCCTCAAAGGACGGGGTTTTAACCCAAATTTTCGATAAAAAAGTGCTAGATAAAAACTCCTCTCCCTTCTGGTCCTTAGTTGCGGGTCACTGGTTCAAGCTAATCTGTGGAGCTAGTTACCAAGATTTGCCCACGATTCGCAACCTCGCTTTGACCTATACTATCGCCGGAGCCGATTGTATTGATGTGGCCGCCGACCGAGCCGTGATTGTTGCGGCCAAAGAAGGCATCGAAACCGCCGAAAAAATCGCTGGATTACCTCCCAATCGACGACCTTGGTTAATGGTCAGTCTCAATGACGGGGAAGATCCCCACTTTCGTAAAGCTATCTTTAACCCGCAACTCTGTCCGGTCGATTGTCCCCGTCCCTGCGAAAAAATCTGTCCCGCTTATGCTATCGATAGGGGAGGAGTGATCGAACAGCGCTGTTATGGTTGCGGTCGCTGCTTACCCGTTTGTCCCCGGCAAATAATCGAGACAAAATCCCGTGTCTGTCAACCCCAAGAAATTATCCCCTTAATTATCGAAATGGGAGTCGATGCGATCGAAATTCATACCCAAGTCGGTCATGGAGAGGAATTTGCTCGACTGTGGCCAGCGATCGCAACTGTCAGTAAAAACCTAAAAATCCTCGCCATAAGTTGCCAAGATCATGAATATATCATTGATTACCTCCACTATCTGCGAGAAACTATTTCACCCCTAAGCTGTCCTCTGATTTGGCAGACGGACGGCCGACCGATGAGCGGCGATATCGGCAAAGGAACCACCCACCCGGCCATTAACATGGCCAAAAAAGTCCTTTCCACCAATCTAGCCGGATTTGTGCAGTTAGCCGGGGGAACCAATGACCATACCGTGACCAAATTACAGCAACTGGGACTGAGAGAAAAAATCGCTGGTATTGCCTATGGAAGTTACGCCCGTTCATTGATTTTGCCAATTTTAGAGCATTTAGACCAGCCTAACCTTGAAAATGACCCCCAAGCCTACCAAGAAGCCGTTAAAGCCGCTTCTATTCTCGTTGCTCAATTAAAAGCCTAACCTTGCTCAAAAAACTATAATATTTTTTTGATTGACAACTAACCCATAAATGTGTTAGACCCCAAGAAAATCTGGGAAATAAAAACAGCCAATGATCGCCAAAACCCTTTATTATTAATGCCAGAAACCCTACCCTCCTCTCGGATGTCAGTTACCGACGATTTAAACAAACTCTTGGCAATTCTACCCGCGCGGATTCGCGGCAAAATCGAGGAACACCCGCGGCAGCATCAACTGATCGAAGTAGTTATGGATTTGGGACGCATACCAGAAGCGCGTTTTCCCGATGGGGCGATCGATCTGGGGGACGAACCGATCTCAAAAGAAGAAATCCAGTATTCGATCGCCAGGGTGGGCAGTTTTAGCGGCGATAATCGCGCCGGGATTGAACGCACCCTGCACCGCATCAGTGCCATTCGCAATCGAGACGGGGAAATTATCGGTTTAACCTGTCGTATCGGTCGGGCCGTTTTCGGTACGATAACCCTGATTAACGACCTAGTGGAAACGGGTAAATCCCTGCTCTTGCTCGGTCGTCCGGGGGTAGGGAAAACCACCGCTCTCCGGGAAATTGCCCGAGTTTTAGCCGACGATCTCAATAAACGGGTAGTGATTATCGACACCTCCAACGAAATCGCCGGAGATGGAGATATTCCCCATCCGGCCATCGGTCGCGCTCGTCGGATGCAGGTGTCCCGTCCGGAATTGCAGCATCAAGTCATGATCGAAGCGGTGGAAAACCATATGCCGGAGGTGATCGTGATTGATGAGATCGGTACGGAATTAGAAGCTCTGGCCGCCCGTACGATCGCCGAACGCGGGGTGCAGTTAGTGGGAACCGCCCACGGCAATCAATTGGAAAATTTAATTAAAAATCCGACGTTATCGGATTTAGTCGGGGGAATTCAGGCAGTAACTCTCGGAGACGAAGAAGCACGCCGCCGGGGTTCTCAGAAGACCGTTTTAGAACGCAAAGCACCGCCCACCTTTGAAATTGCCATCGAAATGTTGGAACGTCAGCGCTGGGTCATCCACGAAGACGTATCCACTACTATCGACCAACTGCTGCGAGGCCGCGAACCAATTGCTCAAATCCGTTGGGTAGATGAGGAGGGAAAAGTACAGGTCACTCAGGAAGAACCAAAACCGGAAAAGTTGACCCCTTTGCGCGGCAATTATCTGCCGGAAATGGATAAACCCAAGGGATGGCGGGCCGATGGCCGAATGACTCCCGTGGACCGTTTTGGTGCAGGCCCACTCAACCGGGAAAACGATTTTGATCGCCTCCTCGAACAATCCTGGCTGCAGGAAGAACCGGAAACGGAAAAAGTCCGCGTCCCTGGTCCCAATGGCGAAGATTGGCCGGTTTATGTCTATCCCTACGGAGTCAGTCGCGCCCCGATCGAACAGGTAGTACAGGCCCTAGATTTGCCGATCGTTTTGACCAAAGATTTACAGGAGGCCGACGCAGTGCTGGCCTTGCGTTCCCACGTTAAAAATCAGTCAAAATTGCGGCAAATTGCCAAAGTAAGACAAATTCCCATCCACGGCATCAAATCCAATACCATGCCCCAAATTTCTCGGGGTTTAAAGCGGATTTTGGGCATTGATGACCCGATGAATCAGGAAGGTGCAGATCTGCGTTTATTTGCCCGCAGCGGCAGCGATGACGAGATCGAAGCTTTGGAGGAGGCCCGGTTAGCGGTGGAACAAATCGTTATTCCTACCGGCCAACCGGTGGAGTTACTGCCGCGATCGGCGAAAGTGCGGAAAATGCAACACGAATTAGTCGAGCATTACCGTCTCCAATCCGATAGCTTCGGAGAGGAACCGAATCGCCGTATTCGCATCTATCCAGCTTAGGAGTCGGGAATTTGCAGCGACGCACGCTCATCTTTATCGGTACCGGGGCGGCGATCGGTGCGGTGGCCGTCCGGATTATGCCCGTCGGGGAATTCTCTATCCCTATCTTACCCATCCAGAGCCATCGGGTTTTAACTTCTTCAATTGGCTACGGAGGGGGAATAGTCCCACCCCCGGCACTTGGAAGTTAGAAAAGGCCAATTTTTGGGCAGCAGGGGCTTTTGCTGCTTTATTAGGGAAAATTGCTCACTTAGAATCAAACCCTGCCCCCACCGAAAAACTTTTTGCCGCAAACCCTAAATATAACTTAACTCAGTAAAAAAGACTTATTCGGATGGACAAGAAAGCCTTTTTTCAGCGCCTCTCGTCCTAATAACATCCGAAAACCCATGACATCGCGATTAGTCAAGGTTAATTCGATCGCCCATTGACGACCGCCAAGTAATACACTCGTTCTAATAACAGGACGTAGTTGACTTTGACCCCCAGAATTTTTTACCTGTCGCCATTCGAGGATTTCTGCGCTGGTGGTGACAGTGTGGTGACTATCTTTTTGGTAGGGATGAACTTGAAAGCGCAGCCAATTGCGATCGCCATCCAGAAAAGGGTGGAGATGAAAAGCGTGTAGGGCCGAGGAGCGAGCGCCTGTATCAATCTTGGCCTTTATTTTGGTAATGCCTAAATCGGGTAAATCGAGCCATTCTCGCCAACCGACGATGATTTTATCGGGTTTCATCCATCTATTTAGGGTCTGCTGAATAAATCTAAAAACCTTGTTGGGTAAGACTTTTAGACTTTTTGTCAATCAAAAAGTACCAGGCATGGGAGTGATCAGGGGGAAAATTCCGGGACTTTTTCCCTGAAAATTAGGTAGTTGACCACCTGA
>NZ_JADBSA010000209.1:0-6862 GCF_020246945.1 Microcystis sp. M113S1
ATTACGGGACAAAGGGTTAACCTCGATTTATGATTTTCCTTGATATATCTGGGTTTCAGCGATTTTGGGCTTGGTCGAAGTAAATCCCAAGCGGGGATTGGAGTTGAGGCTTTTCTCGATTTGTTTTTTGTCTAAGTCCCACTATTGTAGTTATCTTAATTATCTTATCTTATCCCCAAAGGGAACGGGTAACATTTTAGCTAATTTTTCCGACATTCTTGCTAATTACCAGAGAAAATTGGCTCATCCTTAGTCAGATTTCAACCCCACCGCTTGATTAATATTAGTCAACCCATTGACCTCTAGTTTTTCTGTTAATCCTTGTAAAATATTTGATACTAGCCAAGGACCCTGATATAACCAACCGGTATAAATCTGTAATAAACTGGCACCGGCGGTAATTTTTTCCCAAGCATCATCGAGAGAAAAAATGCCTCCCACTCCAATTATTGGTAAATTGCCTTGGGTTTGCCGATAGATAAAACGGATCACTTCCGTGGAACGTTCCCGCAAAGGTTTGCCACTAATTCCCCCTGCTTCTTCAGTGATTGGTTTACCGGTTTCGGGCAGAATTGTGGTTTTTAATCCCGTGCGTTTAGTGGTGGTATTAGTAGCGACAATTCCCGCTAATTGATAGGCGACAGCTAAGTCAATAATTGTTCTGATATCTTCCCATTCTAAATCGGGAGAAATTTTCACTAATAGGGGTTTTCTGCCTTGATTTTCTGTTTGTAAAATGTCGAGGATTTTATCGAGTTGTTCACCACTTTGCAGGGAACGTAAACCGGGAGTATTGGGAGAACTAACATTAACGACAAAATAATCAGCATGGGGGAATAAATAGCGAAAACTGCCTAAATAGTCCTCCGGGGCCTTTTCTAGAGGCGTATTTTTCGATTTACAGAGGTTAATGCCGATGGGAATCTGTCGGGGTTGTCGTTGCCAAGATTGTTGGAGGGTTGCCGCTAGAACTGGCGCACCACAGTTATTTGCCCCCATACGGTTTAATCCAGCCAAATCTTCTGGTAAACGGAATAATCTCGGTTGGGGGTTGCCCGGTTGCCCTTCTAGGGTGACAGCACCCACCTCGGCAAAACCAAAGCCGAAACTATGCCAAAGTCCTGCCCCTAAACCGTCTTTATCGAATCCTGCCGCTAATCCGACAGGATTGGGGAAATTTAACCCCCAGAGGCTTTGAGATAGGCGAGAATCGCTAAAACTGAGGGATTCTGATAATTGTGAGATTAACCATTGTCCCCAAAATCCGCCTCGCGAGCGATCGATTTTTTGCAGAGTATTTAATAATTGTTTTTGTGTTCCCTCTAAATTGCCCCGAATAGCCTTGAAAGCTAGAGGATAAAAAGGTTTAATTGTATCAATTATATTGGTCATAATCAAGCGGGATTAAGGTGTAGGGTGGGTTAGGCGAGGACAAGTTATGTTTTTGACAAAAAATTTCAAATTTGCCGTAACCCACCTAGCATAATCGTTATAAACCTTGACGAGGATTAAAAGTTTCGATCGCCCGTATTTTTTGATAAAGTTCTAATTCTTCTGGGCTAGGATTGGGAGGATTAACTAATAGAATTTCTACTAATTGATCGCCCCTTTCTCCTTGGGAAGTGGGATAACCTTTGTTAGCCAAACGTAATCTTTGACCACTTTTTAATCCCTTAGGAATCATCATTTTAACTAACCCGTCAATGGTAGGAATTTCCACAAAACCGCCCACAATTGCCTCGCTAGGAGTAATCGGTACTTGACAGACAATATCAGAACCTTGAATCCTAAAAAAAGGATGCCTAGCGATAGTTATTTTTAAATATAAATCACCCCCTTCAATACCCTGACCTTTGAGACGAATTTTCTGCCCATCGATCATGGCTGCCGGCATATCAACCTCTATTGATCTACCATCTTCCAGACGAATTCTTTGTCTGCCACCTTGATAAGCTTTCTCCAAAGGTAAAGTCAATTTTGCTTCCACATCTCGACGAGTTAAACGGGGAGAGGAGGCAATTTTAGCGCGCTTAGTATTAAGGTTATTAAAATCTCTAAACTTCCATAAATCCTGTTCTGTACGGGGGATTTTTCCATTACCGTTACTATTCGCTTTTTCCCCCGGACGTATCCCGCGGCGCTTAATCCCCGTCAAGGAACGATTATACTCAACCCGTTTTTCTTCATCGGAGAGAACATCGTAAGCTTCATTAATATCTTTAAACTTTTCTTCGGCCGATTTATCCCCCGGATTAACATCAGGATGATATTGACGCGCCAGTCGTCGAAAAGCCTTTTTGATCTCGTCACCGGTAGCCGTGCGAGATACTCCTAAAACATCATAATAATCAACTAATTGTGGCATATATTCAGTTATCAGTCATCAGTTATCAGTTATCAGTTATCAGTTATCAGTTATCAGTTATCAGTTATCAGATTTGAGTTCTAAGTGAGCAGTATGTATTAAGCGAGCAGTATTAAATAGTAGTTTCCCACTGTCTTTTTACTGATTACTGTTTACTGATTACTGTTTACTGTTTACTGATCACTGTTTACTGATCACTGATTAAAACCAATCATCATCGTCATCATCCCAGTTATTTTGGGGGGGAACATTGCGGGAACGATTGCCGCCGCTGCGGTTACTTTTACTATTGTTATAACTTTTTTCCTCCGAACGGGGGGAACTTTGCCAATCGCTATCGCGGCCATTGTAGTAATTGTCCTGATTGCGGGGGCGATAACTATCTTGATTAGCCGAATAATTGGGTCGATAATCACTTTGATAACCCGGTGTACTGGGACGATAATCCTGGCGATAACGATCGCGGCGCGGTTCGGAGGGAAGATCATCTTCCTTATCCCCGGTAAAAGTCTTGCGAATAGCGCTAAAAAAGCCCTCATCTTCCTCGTCGTATTGTAGCCGTACCTCGCGATTTAATTCATAGATAACATCCTGTAGATCCGCCTGGGCGCGATCAATGCGACGGTCATCATTTTTCTCCAAAGCGTCGATAATTTCCGTACTCAAAGACTCAATTTGACGACGATAGGAACGGGTAAACTCATTACCAAAATCGAGAGTAACATCTTTTAAGCGTCGTTGGGCTTGATCCACCAGAGAGCGGGCGCGATTGCGTTTATCGACCTTTTCGCGACGGGTACGATCTGCTTGGGCAAATCGGGCAGCATCGCCGATCATGCGGTTAATTTCCCCTTCGCTGAGGGTAGAAGCGCCTTGAATGGTGACACTTTGCTCCCGTCCGGTCATTTTATCCCTAGCGGTGACTTGTAGAATACCGTTAGCATCCATATCGAGGGACACCTGCACTTGCGGAATACCCCGGGGTGCGGGGGGGATACCAGTTAATTTAAAACGTCCCAGGGATTTATTATCGCTGGCCATTTCCCTTTCCCCCTGCAAAACGTGGATTTCCACCACAGTTTGATTATTTTCGGAAGTGGAAAAAAGGTCAGCTCTGCGGACGGGAATAGTGGTATTGCGGGGGATTAACTTTTTCATCACACCGCCGATGGTTTCTAAACCCAAGGATAAAGGGGTAACATCGAGGAGCAGCACGTCTTTGACCTCGCCGCCCAAAATTCCCGCTTGAATAGCCGCCCCGACCGCTACAACCTCATCAGGGTTAACATTTTGATTGGGTTCCCTATCGATAAAACTCCGCACCAAATCCTTAACCACCGGCATCCGCGTGCCGCCGCCCACCAGTACCACTTCGTCTAGTTGGACGGGGGACAAACCGGCATCAGAAAGGGCGCGTTTGAGAGGACGACTGAGACGACTGATTAAATCGCCGCATAATTCCTCAAATTGGGCCCGACTCAGGCGAGTTTCGATGTGTTTGGGTCCGTCTTCCGTGGCGATGATAAAGGGCAGATTAATATCGGTGACGCTGACCCCAGACAGTTCTATTTTGGCTTTTTCTGCCGCTTCTGTGAGTCTTTGTAGGGCTTGCCGGTCTTGGCGCAGCTCCACGCCTTCCTGTTCCAAAAACTGATTGGCTAACCAATCGACGATTCTTTTATCGAAATCATTTCCGCCTAATTGGGTGTCGCCACTGGTGGCTTTCACCTCAAAAACGCCGTCACCCACTTCCAAGATAGAAACATCAAAAGTACCGCCTCCCAGGTCAAAAACGAGGATTTTCTTGCTTTCCTGTTCATCGAGACCGTAGGCCAGGGCGGCGGCGGTGGGTTCGTTGAGAATCCGCATCACTTCTAACCCCGCAATTCGGCCCGCATCCCGGGTGGCTTGACGTTGGGAGTCATTAAAATAGGCGGGGACGGTGATTACGGCCCCGGTAACTTCTTCCCCCAGATAACGGCTGGCCTCTTCGGCTAATCGGCGTAAAATTAGGGCGGAAATTTCTTCGGGGGCGAATTCTTTTTGCAGACGGGGGCATTTAATTTTGATATTGCCCATCTCATCCCGGCGGATGGTGTAGGGGACGCGCTTCGATTCGGGGTTTAATTCCGAGTAGCGACGACCTATGTAGCGTTTGACTCCATAGTAGGTGTTTTGGGGATTGAGTACCCCTTGTCGCCGGGCCATTTGACCGACCACTAACTCCCCATCTTTATTAAAACCGACCACAGAAGGGGTGGTTCTCATGCCCTCCGAGTTGGCGATGACCACTGGCTTTCCGCCTTCCATGACGGCGACGACGGAGTTAGTTGTCCCTAGATCAATGCCTACTACTCTACCCATGCTTGTTTTTGTCTCCCCCTAGATTTCGATAACTTCGGGACTTTTACCTTCGATCGATAGTTTAAATCGCTTAATGCTTGTTGACAATATTGTATCCAATTGTCTTAGGTTCTCGCTCTCGGTTCGGGGCGATTGAGGGTGTGATTACCGAAGTGGTCTTTTAGTGATCGCTGGCAATCAGGTTTGGGGGGGTGAAAATATGGCTAGATTTCCAGATTTTCCCTATCCACTAATTCTGCTGGCGGCTGACAGGAAATAGGGATTGTTCTGCCTGTACTGGGATGATTAAAAACGATTTGATTGGCATGGAGATAATAACCACAATCTCCCGGTACTGCATCCGGCCGCGGTAATCCCCCCAGACCATACAATGGATCACCGATTAAAGGATAGCCAAAAAAGGCCAGATGAATGCGAATTTGATGGGGTCTGCCCGTAAAAATTTGTACTTCTAATAGGGTACTATCGGGATGTTTTTTTAAGACTCGACCATGACTGCGGGCCGATAACCCATCTGTGAGCGCACCGTAAACATAGCCTAAAATGGGATGGGCGATTTTCCCGATCGCTTGATTAATAGTAAAATTATCTGGTATGTCGCCCTGAACCACTAAAGCTCGATATATTTTAGTAATTTTCCCCTCCCGCATCTGTTGACTCAATTTAGCTCTAGCGGGCTTTGATTTAGCCATTAAGACTATGCCCGAAGTGCCGCGACCAAGACGATGAATTGGATAGGGAGTGATATCGGGATAATGCTGATGTACCAAATGGATAAGAGTATGTTCGAGAAATCCACCCCCCGCTAACACCGGTAATCCCGAAGGTTTCGCCACCACTAACACCTCGGCATCCTCGTAGAGTACCTCAAAAAAGAGCGGCACATCCGGTTCTGTCCACGGTGGGCGCTGATAGGTCAATTGCTGCCCGATTTCCAAGACTGTATCGGGGCAAGCGGGACGACCGTTGACTAGAATTGCTCCTGATAAAATGCGATCTAGCCATTCTTCTGGGCTAGAATGGCAATATTTGCCCGTATAGTAAGCTAATAAGCTTAATCGGGCCTGATTTTTGCTAATTTTATCTCGATAAATCCAACCTTGATTGGGCATTGGGGAAGTGGGGAAGTGGGGAAGTGGGGAAGTGGGGAAGTGGGGGAATTTCCACTAAAACCCTAACACCCCAACACCCTATCTCCTGAATACTGACTTCTCACCCAATGTTCGACAAAGATAAGCAAAAATTATTTATTGACTCCAAAAACTTGAGAATATTTAAATTAACATTCCGCAATATTTACAAATTCTTAAGAATTAATTGAGAAAGATTTTTATTTAACAACGATGTTACAATGGTTACAGCGATTTTACTGAATTTCATAATGGGTTATTCTGTGCTTTTTTGGGCAGCAATGGTTGAAACCCTTGCCACACCTACAAGGTAATCCCAATTAAGACAGGTAAATCAGTCAATTTCACCCACAACGATGATCTTTTTTTTGTGTAGTTTTATTGCAAAGAAAAAGTTTTTTTGACAAAAAGCACAAAGTATGTAGGAGTAGTTATGGCAGAGTGGGAAGTGGGGAAGTGGGGAAGTGGGGAAGTGGGGAAGTGGGGAAGCCGTAAGGCGGATAGGGTAGGGCATACCCGAATCTTGGTTGAAAGACCAAAACGCTTGCAGAGCTATCCACAAGTGGACAACTAGATAGGGTTGGCTGAATAATGGTAAAACCCTTTTAAAATAAGGCTTTTGACCTGTTAAAATCCGATGTTCATGCTGCGAAAATCGGATTGGGACCCTCAAAAACCTTGCATTAGCCTTCTTGTAGTACATAAACTGGTACAAAAAGAGAGGGCAACAAAGCCTGAAACGACCGGCTACTGACGACCGACGACCGACTCCTAACCCCACCAACAAACTTTTTGCTGCAAACCCTAGATAGGGTTTGCTGAATAAATCTAAAAACCTTATCCAACAAGGTTTTTAGACTTTTTTGACCTCAAAAAGTGCCGACCCTTGGAGTGATTGGGGGGAAAATTCCGGGACTTTTTCCCTGAAAATTAGGTAATTGACCACCTGAAAATGGGTAAAACCCCACACCCCACACCCCAACCCCCAAACCCCAACCCCCAA
>NZ_JADBSA010000021.1:0-4108 GCF_020246945.1 Microcystis sp. M113S1
TTAGACTTTTTGTCAATCAAAAAGTACCGGACTGGGAGTGATCAGGGGGAAAATTCCGGGACTTTTTCCCTGAAAATTAGGTAGTTGACCACCTGAAAATCGGTAAAACCCTACACCCCACACCCCACACCCCACACCCTACCCCCAGGAAAAACTTTTTCAGCAGACCCTAATTATAGACTGTTAACAGGGCATCAAGGCATAGGAGCCTAGAAAATGGCCAATTGAAGGTAGGTTGGGTTGAAGCATGAAACCCAACACCTGCATGGGTTACGAAGTGCGCTAACCCATCCTACAAATAATTGTGCCTCCCTACTGATCAGCTTTTATTTATCCGATTAATTGGCCCTTATCACCTTGATCGAGCTGATGACTTCAAGACTAATGACTGCTAACCTTAACGACAATTTTTGATTTTTACAAGAGGTCTATTATGAGTTCTTTAGGCGATCGCTTCAAGAAATTTGCGGGTAAAACTCGCTATGTGGTCTGTCGCTTATTTTTGCATCTCTACGGACAAGAAATCGCACCTCTGATCGGTATTCTTAATCGTACCGGCCGGGAGGCGATCGATTCCGAAGGCGATTTGGAGGTCATGGGAGAGGGTTTAGTAGAAATTTGTCAAAATCTGCTGCAGATGAACCTCTATTGGTTTTCTGTGGCTAATGAGGGCGATGTTTTTTGGAATGAGGGGGAAGCAGGGGACTACGTTAACGAACTGTTTACCGATTCTGCGGCCAGATACCTAAGTGAATCGGTGTCTTCACAAGTGGGGGAAAAGGAACCCTTAACTTTACCCGTCACCGATAACTTAGTTATTATGATCACAATAGCCTTCGAGGGTGAGAGTGCTGCTTTAGAAACTAGCCTAGCCGATCGAGAGGCCCTGGAAGATGGTTTAAAATCAATAATTAACCTCCACTACCAAGGTCGGCTGCGCGCGATTCAGGTACATTTTTCTCCTGCTCAATTGGGAGATGAATTGACCAATGAGCAACTATTACTCAACTTCCCCGAATTACTGCCTTTATAGTCTTAATTTTGCCCTTATGCTGCGCCAAGTAACGACAATCTTTTTAATTCTTACCCTTTGTTGCACAACGGTGGCCTGTGGTTCCTCGTCAAATCAAACTCAGTCACCGTCAGCTAATAACAGTAGTGTAAGACAACAATCCAATCAGGTTAGTAGCGGTCGCTACGAGGTGCAACAAGCTACCTACGATGACGGAGATGGCACTTATACCTTAATGCTGTTAAACACCCCTGGGGGGACTTCTCCCCTCTTTCGCACCACTAACCTACAAATGGCTAGATTAACCGAGGAGGACATTGCTAAAGGGGAAAAAACCGCAGTAGAAATCAACGGCGCTCAAGCTACCCTGTACATGACCGAAGATTTTAAAATCGAGTATGTCCATAATGTCACGGAAGTGCGGAACAATCCCCAAACCGGACAACAGGAAACCGTGGTGATTCGGCAAGAATCGAGTTTTTGGAGTCCTTTTTTCGGTGCTGTTGCTGGTCAAGCTTTGGGTAGCTTGCTCTTTCGTCCTCAATACTACGTTCCTCCCCTCTATACTCCGGGGGGTGTGATGACCGGTTTTGGTGGTTCCGGTTCCACCTATAATCAGGCAGTAGATCAATACCGGACTAAACATAATAGTCCACCTCCGGCAGTCAAAAATCGGCAAACTCTCCGTTCTACTGGCAATTTACGTCGTTATCCCAGTAATACTTCCTCTAGTCCCAATCGCAGCACCACAACCACCACAAAACCCAGTGGTTCCGGTTATGGTTCCAGTACCCTGAAGAATTCGGGTAAATCTGATAATGTCAAACGTTCTCCTAGTTTCGGTTCCTCTGGTTCCCGTCGTACCCCTAGTCGCAGTGGTTTCGGCAGCAGCAGACGCGGCCGACGTTAGCAGGATTTGACTGGAGTGGTGGAAGATTAACCCTGTCTTCCCCACCTCAGACATTGGAGATGGCCACTACTTAGGAGCTGCTGAAAAAGTTTTTCGTGGGGACAGGGTGTGGGGTGTTAGGGGTTGGGGGTTGGGGGTTGGGGTGTAGGGTTTTACCACCTGAATTTTCCCCCTGATCACTCCCATGCCTGGTACTTGTTGATTGACAAAAGGTCTAAAAGTCTTACCTAACAAGGTTTTAAGATTTATTCGGCAAACCCTACTTAGGAGCAACCATTTTGCGAATTTCCGAATAGAAAACCGTCTGGCGATCGCCATTGTCCCACTGGATAATACTGGTACGCAATCTCAGATTAGGACTAGCAAACCAGATTCTTTCCTCGATACGATGGTGATTATCCTCGATGGTTAAAGTTAAAGATTGATCGCTTCTGAGACGATATTCTCCCAGCGCTGCCGATTTACCGTCCGATTTGATTAATTTTCCTTGCCAAGAATTCTCTGAAGGTAGCCAAACTAAATAGCTAGAACTGATTTTTTTCGGTTGTCCATAATCTACAGAATTATCCCAAGTCGCTTTCCATCCCCCTAAACTGGCCTGGGACTGACAGTTATTTTCTAAACATAATTGCACCACATCGGCAGCATCGGCAGCCAGCAAATCGATGGTGATTTCTGCTTTATTATTGGCAACTTTTTGAGCGGCTAATTGATAACTGGTACGCTGAGAAAACCATTTACCCGCACAGAGATTAATAAATTCTTGAATGTCCATGAATGGCTGTAGGCAAAGATCGATCGCTCTGGAAGAATAGATTATTCATTCTATCCTATCCCTAGACGTTGGCCAATTTTTGCAAGGATAAACGGGCCGCTTCGCGCACTTGCGGATGTTCGTCCTTGACCAAAAATTTTAAGGCTGCGATCGTTTTTTCCGCCGGAAGGTGGCCTAAAGCTTCCGCTAATCGCTGCCGGATTAACCAGTCATCGGAGTTAACAAAGGTTAAAAGCTTCTCGACGGTTTCCACTGCTTTGATTTCCCCAAGAGCGGCAATAGCGGCCTGTTGAATAACCGCTTCGTTACTATCTAAAGCCGATAATAACACCTGTTTAGCCCGAATATCGCCCAAATTGCCCAAAGCGACGGCGGCACTAAAGCGGACTAACCATTGTGTGTCTTCGTAAAAAGCCCGTTGTAGGGGTTCAAAAGCGCGAATATCTTCTAAATAACCTAAGGCCCCCGCTGCATCGGCGCGAATGCCATAATCGGCATCATTGGCTAACAAATCCACTAGGATAGGAAAGCATTCCTCGGTTTGTTTGACTCCCAAAGCAAAGACAGCCATCGATCGCACTGGCAGCATTTCATCATAAAGGACTTTTTTGATCAAGGGTACAGCTTCCTCTGGGGTCACTTCTCGCAGGGATGCCAAGGCCAGCAGACGATCTTTAGAGTTGCTGCTTTCTAACTGGAGGGCAATGGTTTCCATATCAGGCTTACTCATTTTTGTCAATCACTTGTAATATTTCTTTAATTCTAACGCAATTGTTTCTAAGTCAGCAGCTTTAGTGGACTGAAACAGCTAAATTTTGTGTATTGGATATAGCAGTTATCTTCTTTGTGCTGTTTTAGGGGGATTCAACCTGCTCCATCTTGATTTTGTAGAAATATCTAGGGTTTGAACGAGCCAATTGGCGATCCCAAAGTGCTCGCGTAGCGAGATCGCACTCTCGGCACTGTTCCGCTTACCTTATTCGCTAAAAACCATACAGGATAAAGGTAACAGCAATTTTAAAACCCTTCCCTTAAAAAATTAAGCGAACAATGAGTTATTACCCTTTGCTGTCCTCAGCAATACCGATGATCCCGAACAGGTGTTAAGTCAGGTGTCCCTTTCTCTAGAAACTATCTCCCAAAAACAGGTGCAAAGCAATCTCGCTGCCGCCACCAGTATTCTCGCCGGGTTAGTATTAAATCGAGAGACGATTTAAAAAATCCTTCGGAGTGAGATTATGAGAGAATCAGTCATCTATCAAGATATTTTAGAGGAAGGAGAATTATCCGCTAAATTAAACTCTATTCCCCGTTTATCGGTCTTAGGGTTAACTAGAGAACAAATTGCCCAAGCTTTAGACTTAGAAATTGAACAAGTACAAGAAGTCATTGAGGGACAAAATTGAGTGAA
>NZ_JADBSA010000210.1:0-3804 GCF_020246945.1 Microcystis sp. M113S1
CAAAACGGGGTTCCGACTAAAGTATTGCCGCTCGCGCAGGCTAGAGACTCTCTCCCCTGAAACCTATAATGGACAAGGTTTTCGCGTCACCTTTTCAGCAAGGGCATCTACATTATAAAAGATACCAAATGGATTCTATAATAATTACTCGCTTGCATAAATGAGATGCTCCCTCAGTGACCATTTCTTTCCCTGCCGGTCTCTGCATTTCTTTTTAACAAAACTTAACAATTATGGGCGAAATTTTGCTGGCTTTTGTCGGGAGATTTTGAGATAATATTTTTAAAAGATTTTATTCATAATGGGAATATTTGAACTTAAGAAAAATTGCACGGATTCCCATTATGAGAAAAGCATAGCACAAGCCGCCGCCAAAGTCAAGTCCTTTCTTATTACTTATGGGTGCGAATTTCCAGGAGTCAAAAAGGGCCTTAGTGGGGGTGCTAGGTATAGACTGATTACTGATAACTGATTATGGATACACCGCGACTACATCCGGATACGATCGAAGAAGTTAAACAAAGAATTGATATTGTGGATTTAATTTCCGAGAGAGTCGTCCTCAAAAAAAGGGGACGGGAATACGTCGGTTTATGTCCTTTTCACGAGGAAAAATCCCCCAGTTTTACCGTTAGTCCTGCCAAACAAATGTATTACTGTTTTGGCTGTGGTGCAGGGGGAAACGGGATTAAATTTTTCATGGAAGTGGGAAAACAATCTTTTAGTGAAGTGGTTTTCGATCTCGCTAGAAGATATCAAATCCCGATTAAAACTCTAGCAGTAGAACAGCGTCAGGAATTAGAACAGAAATTATCCCTCAAGGAACAATTATACGAAATAATGGCCGTGGCGGTGAGTTTTTATCAACACGCCCTTAGTCAACCTCAAGGGGAAAAAGCGTTAGATTATCTCAAAGTACAACGACAACTAACCGCAGAAACTATCGCTAATTTTCAACTGGGATATTCTCCGGAAGGTTGGGAAACTCTCTATCGTTATTTAGTGGAACAAAAGCGCTATCCTGTGGCTTTAGTGGAACAAGCAGGATTAATTAAAGCGCGTCAAAATGGTAGCGGTTATTACGATCAATTTCGAGATCGTTTGATGATTCCTATTTTTGATAGTCAAGGACGAGCGATCGCTTTTGGTAGTCGCACTTTAGGTAATGAGCAGCCAAAGTATCTAAATTCTCCCGATACTCCTCTATTTGAAAAGGGAAAAACTCTCTTTGCGCTCGATCGAGCTAAACAGGCAATTATTCATCAAGATTTAGCCATAGTTGTGGAGGGTTATTTTGATGCGATCGCTCTCCATGCTGCCGGTATTACTAATGTGGTTGCCTGTTTAGGAACAGCCTTAAGTCAAGAGCAAATTAAATTACTTTTGCGCTACAGTGAAAGTAAACAAATAATCTTTAATTTTGATGCCGATCAAGCAGGAATTAAAGCGACACAACGAGCGATCGAGGAAATTAACTCCCTAGTGTATTCAGGACAAGTTAACCTAAAAATCCTCAATCTTCCCGATGGTAAAGATGCCGATGAATTTCTTAAATCCCATACTGACGGGGTGAATAGTTATCGAGGACTAATCGAAAAATCTCCTTTTTGGATTGATTGGCAAATCTCGCAAATGTTGGTCAATAAAGATTTAAAACAGGGACTAAATTTTCAACAAGTGTCTAGTAGTATGGTGAGGTTACTGCAAAAGTTAATCGATAGCAATCAACGCACTTTTTATCTAGATTATTGTGCTGAAATTTTGGCTCAAAAAGATGCGACTCGTTTGCCTTATGTTTTCAAAAATCTCTCCAAACAGGTTAATAAACCTCTGGGAAAATCCCCAGCAATTAAGAGGAAAAATATTTTAGATAAATCCGAAAAAAATGGCTCAGAAACAGCCGAATGGTTGCTATTATTAATCTATCTGCATCGCTCTGAATATCGGGAAATGATTTTAGAATCTTTGGATGAAAAAGATTTAATTTTTAATTTCCCTGATTATCGTTGGTTATGGCAAGTAATTCTAGAGCTAGAAACCCAAATTACTAACCCAAGAGATTTGGTGTCAGCTTTACAGAATCATTTATTGATGATCGAGAACCAAAATCGTGATTTTAATTCTTTATTTCACTTAAATGAACATACCAGTCAGGAAATATTTCAGCCAGAAGAACAGATCAAAAATGCTATTATAGCTATGGAAAAAATTAGTTTAATGGAATATCGGCGCTACTGTCAAGAACAATTAATTAATGCTCTCGACAGCAATCAACGGGAATTTTATCAGCAGGAATTTTATCAAACTGTTAATAAATTAATCGAAATTGATCCTCTCTACCAACAAGCTTAATTCTCCGATTGATTAGAAGCTAGACAGTTGTTCTGCAATAATAGATACTAACTTATCCACTGCTCCCGCTTGCCCGCGTACTGAGCGCAATTTTTGCCGGATAGCCTCTAATTGTTCGGGATTTTCTAACCAAGATATAGCTATATTTGCCGCTTCTTCTGGTTGTAATTCCCCCAATAATTCCGGAACAATTTCGGCACTGGCCCAAATATTTGGCCAGGCATATAAACGCTTTTTCCGCAACATATAGAGATTAATTATCTTAGCAAATAAAGAACCCACCCCCGGCAGTTGGGCTAATAAACCGGGTAAACCGTCCCAAGTCCGCATCGCGTCTAGTTGCTGAGTCGGTAGTAAAATAATCATCGGGATTGCCAGCGCCCCTAATTCAGCAGTATTAGCACCCACCGTCGTTAAAGCTAAATGACAGCGAGAAAGCTGATTATGAGCGGGAAAAGCGGTAATTAGGTCAACTTTTACCCCCTTAGCTGTTTCTAGATAGGGTTTTTCACCGTTTTTTAATTTGGCAGCACTCCAACCAGTTTTATTAATCATCGGATTATAGCTAGGATCGGCAAATTTCGCCAAATAAGCTAAATTTATGGTAGGAGCAACGGGAATTAAGAATTTAGTCTGGGGATTGTGTGCGTGTATCTTTTCAGCAATGGCTAAGGTTAGGGGTACACCCTGGGCTAATTTCGAGGGTTTGGAACCGGGGAGGAGCGCGATTAAGGTAGCGTCATCAGGGGTGATAGCAGTGGGCAAATCCACCATTAAATCGCCGATAACAGTAAATTTATGCTGATATTGTTGGGGAATATTATTTAATACACTTGTATTCATCACGACAAAGCGATCGATCCCCCGATACCAACGCGCTTCCCATTCCGCATAGATAACGGTGCGATAACCCAAACGTTTACCGATGGTGAGGGCAAAAAATTGATCGCCCCCTAAAAATAAAACGATGCCCTTGGGGTGCCAATCCCAATTATCGGCGGTTTTTCCCCAGAAAAGAAAATTAAAGAAGTTTTCTGGCGACTGGACTCGATCGACCTCCGGATATTTCCTAACTACTTCCGTTTCCGCCCCCATAGAATGAGTACAAGGGGAAAGAATCACCGAAATCCGCAACAGCGATCGATCTTCTGTTAAGTTTTGTCGCAATCTCTTGACAACTGGACGCACCCATGTAGATATTTCTCCCGGACCATTAGAGAGAATGAGGAGATCAACAGGAGAATCAAACATGATAAGTAGTCGTGCAAAATTAATGTCTTGGTTAGGATAGGCACTCATGCAAGGGGTAGTTAGGGTTTGCTGAATAAAGCTAAAAACCTTGTTGGGTAAGACTTTTAGACCTTTTGGAACTTAAAAAGTACTGGATATGGCAGTGATCGGGGGGAAATTTAGGCACTTTTTCCCTGAAAATTAGGTAATTGGCCACCTCAA
>NZ_JADBSA010000211.1:0-7299 GCF_020246945.1 Microcystis sp. M113S1
GGGGAAAATTCAGGTACTTTTTCCCTGAAAATTAGGTAGTTGACCACCTGAAAATCGGTAAAACCCATCCCCCATCCCCCATCCCCCATCCCCCAACCCCCAACCCCCACCGAAAAACTTTTTCAGCAGACCCTACTTAAGGCGTTTCTCATAAAGATGAAGTATAACTGGAGAGGGCATCCTCTGCTGTCTCCCGTCTCGACTAGGAAATTAATTTTGTCCGACTACTTATAGCAGTTATCAGTTTTTTAGTCGTCAGTCGTCGGCTTTTTTTGATCACTTGCCAAAAACCCAACCTTCTGCTGCAAACTAACGTCGTCTCAACAAATTTTTCATCTCTCCCCAGATAGAAAGTTGACCACCTAGACTAGAGGGATGAGTGAAAATTCCCTGACGGGGACTGAATAAAAAGGCCAACATAAATAGGGTAAAAGCGACAAGCACGATCGCCGGTCCAGAGGGTAAATTCCAGTAATAACTTAAATACATCCCACTGATACTAGAAATAATCCCCACACCCACACCTAAACCCATGACTTGATGGAGACGGGTAACTAAAAGATAAGCAGTGGCCGCGGGGGTAATCAAAAGGGACAAAACGAGGATTACTCCCACTGCTTGGAGACTAGCAACGATTGTCAGACCAATCAGGAGCATTAAGCCTAAATCTAATAAATTTACTGGTAAACCCGCCGCTTGCGCCCCGATTTTGTCGAAAGTGTAGAATAATAGTTCTTTATACAGGAGCAAAACGGTTAACAAAACGATAACGGCAAGAATTAGGGTATCGCGGATGTCGGCAGCAGTAACACCCAGAATATTGCCGAAGAGAAAGTGATTAAGGTCAATTTTGTTGTTTTTTTGGATGAGAGTGATCAGGGTGATGCCAAGGGCAAAAAAAGCCGAGAAAACGATACCCATGGCCGCATCTTCTTTGATTGGGGAACGATTACGGATCAAGTTAATCAGTAGGGTACTGACCATTGAGGCTAGTAAAGCACCCAGTAGCAGATTAAAATTACCAATAAAAGCGATCGCTAATCCGGGTAAGACCGAGTGACTGATGGCATCGCCCAAGAGGGCCAAACGTTGTACCATCAGGTAGGTTCCCACCACCGCACAAATGATCCCGACGATGATAGCTTCAATTAGGGATCTCTGCATGAAACTATACTGTAAGGGTTCGATTAATCCTGTTAATAGATTGTTGCCCATGAATCTGCCTTGGGGTGAAATTTTTCTGATTCTCGATCGAGGTTTTGCTCCTAGGGTCTATCTTCTGATCGGGGGAGAAGATAGGTTAGGATAATTAGGATTAATTGTAAGTTTTTTCGCTCCTAACCGCCGCCATGGATACCCCCGTTCTTTCCTCAACTTTTTTTCTGACTCTCCTGCTCATGGTGGGATTATTCTTTTTTATTCGCGGTTCCGTCAAAGAGCGTATCGAACAGCGTGTCTATCTTACCAGTACCAGTGACGACCAACTATTAGAACAACTGCGAGATTATTTTGACCGACGTTCCTATCAAGTCAAGGCGATCGAACCAGAACAGAATATTGTCAGATTACAGGGTTTTGTGCCGCCTAGCCCCTTTCTAGCGATATTTTTGACAATTTTGGCGGCCTTGGGTTTATTTTGCTTATCGCTGGTGTTATCGCTGTTATTTCCCGATACTAATCCCTATATTTTTGCTCTTGTGGGTTTATCTCCCCTCGCGGGGGTTTTCTATTGGCAAAAAGTCGGCCGTTTAGAAGAAGTGGCTTTTAAAGTAGAAAGCAAATCTCAGCAAACGGAATTAACTGTAAAAGCCCATCGGGACGAGTTAAGACAACTACAAGATAGTTTAACCTTTCTAGAAAGACAATAAGCTTTTTATGTCCTACGAGCGCCTAATTTATCTGGCCGATACCGATGCGGCCGGTGTGGTTTACTTTGCCCATCTTCTCTCGATCTGTCATCAAGCCTACGAGTTTTCTTTAGCACAATTTGGCATCAATATCAAGGATTTTTTGAAAGATTCTCCGGTTGCCCTACCGATTACTCAAGCGGAAATCCAGTTTTTTCGGCCTCTTTTTTGTGGCGATCTCATACAGATTGATTTCACTGCCCGATCCCTGAGCGAAAACGAGTTTGAATTGCAGTATAAAATTTATTTGGCTGAAATCATGGTCGCAAAAGCGAAAACTCGCCATGTCTGCATCGCTCCCACCGCTAGACAAAGAATCCCTTTCCCGGAATCTTTAAAAAATTGGTTAAGATATTTATCAACCCTAGAGGAGACTGGTATTTAAGGGATGATTTGGGCAGATTTAACGATAATTTTAACTAGGGATTGGTGGCACAATGCTTGGCAATTATTTAACCTTAGCACCGGGAGGATTATCTGGAATTCTTTTCTGGCTTTTATCCCCTTTATCCTTAGCTTTTGGCTATTTCGGATCGCCCTCGATCGTTCCCTACTCTGGTGGTTAAGTCTCTTAGTTTTCCTGCTTTTTTTACCCAATGCTCCCTATATTCTCACCGACAGCATTCATTTAATCGCCTATCTTCAGCAGGATTACGCCAAAAGTTTAATTTTTTTAGTTTTAATCCCCCAGTATAGCTTCTTTATTTTTATGGGCTTTCAGCTATACGTTCTCTCCTTACTTAATTTAAAAAGTTATTGTCAGCAAAGTCAGCTAAATTCAGCAGTTTTACCCCTAGAAATAATTCTCCATTTTTTAAGTGCGATCGGTATCTATTTAGGACGGTTTCTCCGACTGAATAGTTGGTATCTAGTCACTCAACCGCAGCAAATATTCTGGAGTTTGCAGAATTTACTGACTCAAAAACCTTTGATATTCATCGCTGTCTGTTTTTTAATTATTTGGCTACTATACGAAATCAATAAAAGGCTTTACAATCGATTTTTTGGCTACAATTAACGCCTATCGGGAATTTCCACCCTCTCCTAGTCTCTTTCGGATTAATTAAAAGATAGCAGGAAGACAGAGATCAATTTGCCACACCGATATATGATGATGATCAATATTTTTTCTCTCTCATCGCCATGACGAGCGCTGATCAATCTCAACCCCTCCCTAGGGATGACTGTTTTCACTACCAAAATTGTTGGTATCCTGTGTTATTCGTGCAGGATTGGCAAAAAAATCCCTACTCTTTCTCTCTTTATGGGCAACCATTGCTAATATTTCGCGATCAGCAGGGAAAATGGGGCTGTTTGCTCGATCGCTGTCCCCATCGCTTGGCTAAACTCTCCACAGGACAGATGATCGCTGGGCGTTTAGAATGTTTGTACCATGGTTGGCAGTTCGAGACGGATGGAAAATGTTCCCATATTCCCCAACTGCCAGTCAATACCCCGATTCCTCGCAATGCCAAGGTTAAATCCTATAGGGTGGTGGAACGTCAGGGAGTCCTCTGGGTTTGGTTAGGAGAACAGGAAACAGCGAAAGAAAGCGATATTCCTATCATCAAAGACCTAGAAGACCCCAATTGTGTCCATACCGATTATGTCATCGATTTTCCCTACGAACAGGGCTATTTACTCGAAAATCTCCTCGATCCCGCCCATGTTAATATTAGCCATGATCGCAGCGAATTCGGGGCAAAACGGGAAAATGCTCAACCTTTAGCCTTCCAAATCCTCGAAATCTCGGCGCGGGGAATTCGCAGTCAGTGGCGCAATAGCCGCAATCCGCAGGAAAGCTGGAAATATCTGGATTTTCTGGCCCCTAATCTCGTTCATTATCGTTTTTCTCTGCCTAATCCCGATTGGTATGCTGGATTGGCTTTATACGGGATTTCTCTCGGTCAAGGTCGTTCTCGCTTACTGATGCGACGTTACCAAAATTTTGCCGTTAACTCCCGTCAATACCGTTGGCGCTGGTTGGAACATCTGCGTCAAAGTCGCATCCTCGAAGATGATCTACCTTTAATTCAAAGTCAGCAGCAAATGGTGGAAAAGTCAAGAGATAGTTTACAAAAATTATACTTACCCTTAAAAAGTTCCGATGCCTTGGTGATTGAGTTACGTCAATGGTTCGATCGCTATGGGGACTCTTTCCCCTACTATCAAGGCTACACCAGCCAGCGGACAACGGCGATCGATTTATCCGATCCTTTACCCCTCGATCGCTATTCTCGTCACACTGTCCACTGTCGCACCTGTAGCACTGCTCATGAAAAAATGGTAAAAACTAAACAAATCGCGATTTTAATGGGGATATTATTAGCTTTACTGGCAATTTTATCCCCAAATCAGTCTATCTATCAAATTACTGCTCTTATTTTCGCAATTTTGGCTTTAGCAATAGCGATCGCTGCCAATTACACCCGCACAAAATTTGAACGCACCTTTGAGAAAAAAGCGCATACCAAACTACACTAATAAGTAGGGTTTGCTGAATAAATCTAAAAACCTTGTTGGATAAGACTTTTAGACTTTTTTCCCCTCAAAAAGTGCCAGCCATTGGGGTGATCGGGGGGAAAATTCAGGTACTTTTTCCCCGAAAATTAGGTAGTTGACCCTCTGAAAACGGGTAAAACCCCACACCCCACACCCCACACCCCACACCCTACCACCACCGAAAAACTTTTTCAGCATACCCTAACTAAGATTTCTACTACAAAAATCTGCCTAAATCGAATTCCGTTGTGGCAGTAATTTCTCGAAAACGTTCTTGACTGATAATTAACAATAATCTTTCAGTATAATCCACCGCACCGCGCAATTCTCGTTCTAATCTTGCTAAACCAGCGTTGGCATATTCCTCGAAAATTGTCACTCGCAAAGCTTCCGAATCTACCCCGTGGGGAGAAAGAATTTTCGTGTCTTGGAATTCATTGACTGCCAATAATTTGATTAGGGTATCGTAGCCACGAGAAATAAAAATTTCTAGGTTAATAGGTGAGGGTTCCTTCGCTACATTTTCTATCGCCACCCTCTCCTGATATTTTACCCCTAAAGCCGCCGCAAAAGCGATGACATCAGCATAGGTTTGAAAAGGTCCAATTCCCTGATTAAAATTAACTAAGGACTGGACAAATTCCCCTTTATCTCTAGCAATACGCACTCGATGAATGGACATATTTATCAAGTAAAAAGTAAAAAAGGTTACAAAATTCAGGAGATAGGAACCCGCTAATAAATGATAACTGCTTTAAGGATAAGTTTTAATTAGTCCTTTAGCTTGGTAAACATGAAATTGTTCGATGGCGACACCACCGCGCTTGATCGGAATGACAGCTACTTTAGTTATATCTTGGAAATAGGGACGGTAGCGATCGATTATTTCCGGTCTTTCTAGAGAACTATTCGTAGTAATTAATAAACCATTTTTACCGATCCATTCTTGAGGATTAAACCAAATTTGATAACCCCTTTGATCGTTGTTAAAACAGGTGACGGGAATAGGAACTAGGGGATAAAGGGCCATATCTAGCCATGCGGTCACATAAAAATTATGGGTAAAAACGAAGCTGGAATCTTTTAAGAGTGCTAATAATTCGGGAGAATTAGCAAAGCCTTGGCGCAGTTGATCGATATCGACAATTTCCCGAGAAGGGTCCTGTTCTGGGGCAATAATTCCCCCAAAAATTGCGTATTGACTAGGTTTTTGGAAAGTGCCAAAAGTAACGTGAAGCATTGCTATAGATAAAACAGTAACGATAAAAATTCCTGACCCCCATAACCATCTTTTTACCCAGATTCGAGAAGATTGCTGCCAAGTATTGGCCTTTTCTCCTAATAAAATTGTGCAGGACCAGAACCCGGGTAAAATCCAACTAGGGGCGAGATAATGGGAAGCACCCACATAAAGCATTCCCAGGATTAAAGGCAGAGAAACCGAGAGAATTAACCATTTTTTTAGTGATTCTTCTTCTCGATGAAAAAATCTTTTTTTCGAGATAAAGTTAGGAATTTGTTCGGCAAAGCTTTTAAATGTCACCCACCACATCGGCAGACCGAAAGGTGGAAACATCGTGGCGATACTAATGCCAACAACCGAGAGAATACCGAGAATATTAAAGGTTTTCGGTTCTCCAGAAAAACGGTCTTCTAAATGAAAGCGAAAGGAAATCCAATTATGGTTAATATTCCAGTAAATAATCGGCAATAAAGTTATCAAAAAGAGAATAAATCCTAATCCCAACCAGGGAGATCTAAATACAGGCCAATAGCGGGGAGTGGTCAGACAAAATAAAACTAAACCAAAGCCCAAAATAAAGCCGTGATATTTACTTAAAACCGCCAATCCTACGGCAAGTCCAATATAAGCGAGACGATAGCTAGGATGATAGTTTTTTTCCCGAATTGGCCAGAATTCTTGGGCAGCTAAATAGACTGTTAATGACCAAAAAAAGATTAAAGGACTATCTGGCTGCGAAAGAATCCCGAAGACGATCCCATAGATGGGGATAAGAGTGGCGATCGCTAAAGTCATTCTGGCGACCGGCAGACTGAACAATTTTAAAGCGGTCAGATATAGCAAGCAGAGGCTGCCAGTATAGAGGAGGAGAGTACCGAAGCGAATCGTAAATTGATTGACTAATCCCGTGATCCAAGTCCCAAAACCCGTGGAAATCGCTACTATTGGCGGATGATCGAAATAACTCCAATCTAGATTATGGCTGTAAACATAATAATAGGCTTCATCGTAACCGGGATAAAGCCCCAAGGCGATGATTATTCTAAACAGGAGTCCACCGATGAGCAGATAAACGGCAATGCGATCGCTAAGTATTTTGGTCAAAATTCTTACCTCATTTCATCGCTAAAACTGATGTTAGAGACGGGAGATTTTTGAGGTTGCCAGATTCGAGATTTGTGCATCTATGGCAAGGTTAGATTTAAGTGTGATCTTTATTTACTATATCACCAACTCTGTCATCTTTTAGCCCTTGGCTATCAGCAAACTCTCCCTAGTCGTTGCTGATTTGCGATCTGAAAGTAAGATTAAGGGAACAGGTAACGGTAAACTTAGATAACGAAGGCAGGAGGAGAGGGCAGGAGGCAGTTTTTGTAACGGGGATTTATGCCCCGCTCCCAAAACTTTTCGCCTTAAGGCGAAGTTTTCGACCCAATTTTTTCGATAAAAGTGATGTTAAGTAAGTGTTTGTAATTAGGGTCTGCTGAAAAAGTTTTTCGGTGGGGGATGGGGGTTGGGGGTTGGGGGATGGGGGATGGGGGATGGGTTTTACCGATTTTCAGGTGGTCAACTACCTAATTTTCAGGGAAAAAGTACCTGAATTTTCCCCCTGATCACTCCCATGCCTGGTACTTTTTGATTGACAAA
>NZ_JADBSA010000212.1:0-8935 GCF_020246945.1 Microcystis sp. M113S1
ATTCTTGGGCTGCCCATTTCTCCATTTTTTTGCTTACCTCCACCTTAATTCCTTCTTTCAAAACTATACCTATCAATCGTTTCCCCTTTTTTTAAGTTTCTTCTCTTTTTGTTAAGAAAGATCTGACTAATGGATAGCTTAATAAGGGGGGCATCTGATAATTTTTAACGCCTACCTACTTAACATGGAACTGTAAACATATTACTAATGCTCAAATTCAGCCTCGTAGGTTGGGTGAAACGAAACAATACTGGCTCGAAAATGGCTCAGTTATGAGAAATTTGCACGGTGAATAGATAACTTTATGAGAAAATGGAAAGGTAATGCAATCCTCCAAGCCAGATGACTATAGCAGAGCTATTTCCTACTTTGAGAAATCTGCCTCGTGCAGACAAGTTGAAGGTGATGCAATTTCTGATCGCAGAACTAAGTAAGGACGAGGAGCCAAGCCTACAGCCAGGAGCAACATATTTACTCTCGTCGCCGCTTAATTCACACGCAGCGGCGCAGCAACTTGCTCAACTGCTAGATTCCGAGCAAGCAACGCACAATGGGTAATGCCCAACGATTTAACTTTACCGAAGGATTCGATGGGTTTGGTGTCCCCGATGCCTTGCCTCAACTACCTATATCTCTGACATACCAAGATAGAGCCGTAGAGTTTTCAGCTGAATTTCCCATGACATTGACAACTGAGGATACTCAAGACAATCAACAACAGATACTCACTGAGTTACGAGAATTAAAAAAGGAAGTTGAGCAATTTAACCAAAAATTCGATAACTATCAAAAAGCTACACAATGGGTAGTTCAGTTAGCATTTAGCTTAATTGCAGCCGCTACTGTAACTGTGATTGTCTCAACCGTGCTAGGTAAATAGCGCCGAAATATTACATTATTCCGAGGACGATCAGTTAGTTTTAATCGAGATTCTAGATTTTGGTTGTTCTCTATCGGAAGATGCTAGACAAGAACTTGCAAAATCCATATCTTCTCGTGCATCGATTCAAATATAGTTATCGATTAATGTCCATCTCACAACAATTTCAATTATGAAAGGTATTCAGTATATTGTCGATGAAACAGGAGAAAAAACAGCAGTTGTTAATGAGTTTTATCAAAATTTACTCGATCGCGCTCCCGCAAACGAAGACTGGTTAAATCGATCGCCTTTTCGAGAAAAATTAGATCAAGCTCTGGCATGGAATGCTAATCATCCACCGCAGTTATCATATCTAGAATCCCTAGAGAGCAAACTCGAAAATAATGAGTAAGGTTTTACTTGATCTGAACAACCCGATTTTTGAGCGAGATTTATTCAATTTATCCAAAAGTGAAGCATCATCCGCTCTGAAAACTTTCAGGAAAATTTCTCAATTAACTTGGGAGCAGTTATATCAAGATCAAGGATTAAAATTGATTGTTTGACGGAAATTATCGAGAAAATCACCCTAAAGAATCTAGTTTTGCCAGTAATTCCAGACCCCGATCAGAGTTGCCAGTAGCAGCGATCGCTTGAAAGCGAGTATAAGCGTCGTTGTCAGCGAGGGCGATCATCGATAATTCCTCGATCAGTTTATTGATACTGATGCCCCGGCTGCGCGCGATTTCTTTGAGTCGAGCGTGTTTGTCGTCGGGAATTCGGATTGTGAGAGTAACCATAGATTAACTCCGGATTAGGTTTTCTGGTTTGAGGATCGATAGTTCGGGAAAAAGTAATTCGGTATTGTGAAAATCTCTGATGTTATTGGTGACGATAATTCCAGCACTACCAGCGATCGCTAACTCGATCAGATGGTTATCGGCCTCATCCTTTAGATTGGGTCGCCACAAATAATAAATATAAACCCACTCGCAGACGGCGATAAAGGCGGCGTGTAATTCTCGCAGCTCTTGTTCGTTCAGGGGACATTTAGCTTTGATTTCCTCGCGCTCGATCACCGATTCGTATTCGGTAAATAGTGCGTTTCCCATCAAAGGACGGTAATCACCTTGCAAACACCGTCGGATAACTTCTCTCGCAGGCCCCCTCGATCCGATTAAGGCACTGACGAAAACGCTCGTATCGACCACGATTTTAGGTTTCATTCGATCATGATAGCATCTACCCCATCTCCTGTGAGAGCGATCGAACGTATTCTTCTCAACGAGGCCACCTTAAATAAACAAACAACGTTCGGTGATATTTATGAAATTAAAGGACTTTTACAAGGGGTGAACGGGATAAACTTACGAGTCTCTACCTATTGGATTATCGACTCACTTACGAAAGAAACAAGATTTGTGACTTTATTACCAGATTAAAAGAGTTAGACTATGAAATTTGATATGTTTTCCGAAGTTCAATTAACCGAAGATTTGCCAGAATCTAATTTGTCTCGTGGCACTCACGCGATTATCGTGGATTATTGTCCTCGACCCGAAGGCCAAGAGGATGGCTATGTTTTAGAAGTGTTAAATAATCAGGGAAAATCCTATACAGTTATCGCTGTAGAAGCTTCCAAGATTGAATCGATTCAAAATCTTAAACAGGATGAATTTCAAATTATATAATTCTGTTATTCTTCGCTGTGATTTCCTAGAAAACTGAGGTTCAAGAAGCGTAACCCACCATCCTTTTTTTTGTGTATGTCCCCAGGGATGACGACTGTTTTCAGTTTGTTACTCTCAAGCGCCAATGAAATATTTCCCGTCCGCTCTTTGGTGAAAGTTGAATAAGTTAAAATCAAAGAGAATATCCCTATCGCTACAATCTCAACTATCGATGAATCTCCTGAAAGATAGTAAAAAAATTCGTTTTGTTGACCTTTTTTGTGGTTTAGGAGGGTTTCGAGTCGCGATTGCACAAGTTTGTCGCCAACAAAACTTAGCATCTGATTGTATTTTTTCCTGTGATATAGATAAAGATGATCGGGCAATTTATCACGCTAATTTTGGCGACCAACCCCAGGGAGATATTACCGAAATTGCTGCCTTAGATATTCCCAATCATGATATTTTAATGGCAGTATTTCCTTGTCAACCTTTTAGTATTTGTGGCAATTTAAAGGGATTTGAAGATACCAGAGGCACGCTATTTTTTGAGATTGCTCGCATTTTAAAAGCCAAACAACCCGCAGCATTTATTCTGGAAAATGTCAAGCAATTACAAGGACATCAACAGGGAAAAACCTGAGAAGTTATTCTCGATACTTTGCAAGATTTAGTATTACTATACCGATTATCGGGTTTTGAATGCGCTTAATTTTGGCCTACCGCAAAAAACGGAATCCATCAGGCCATTGGGTTTGAGCATTATAAATAATATCCGTGAGGATGGTATTTTGGAGATTAGCCAGACGCAAATCGGCGCTGCTTAAATCCGCTTGTTGCAAATTGGTTCCTAACAAACTAGCTTGACGGAGAATTGCACCGCTAAGATTGCATTGGCTAAGATTGGCAGTGCCGAGGTTGGCCCCACTAAGGTTAGCTTGACTAAAGTTCGCTTTTGCCGCTTGCACAGACCACAAAATCGCCTTGCTTAAATTGGCACCCCGGAAGTTAACTGATTCTAGATTGGCATAGCTAAAGTCAAATTGACTGAGATTCAGACCAGATAAATCCAAACCTTGTAAATTTTCACCGTTTAAGCCGATCTTTAAGCCAGCATTGATCGCGCTCTCCAGTTGTTGACGGGTGACGCTAGACATTGTGTAGCAAGGAAAAAGTAAAAAAGCCTGTCAAGACGAGCAAGATGCCCGTCTTGACATGATTAAAACTGGATTAGATCGCAGTTAACCAAACAAGGGTACAGTAACCCAATAACGTTTACGATAACCATTGCCAAAGTTAACTTCGATCGCTTTGCGGGCGATCAAAATCGCCTCATCGCCGTCAATATCGTAGCCAATCTCGGTGGAATTGGGTACAGTGGTGAATTCTAGAGGCATTCCACCGCCACCGCGAGCAGACAGGGAAGCCAATTGTCGGCTAAACTCTGCCGCTAGTAACTGCTCATAGTTGCTAGGTTCGGGTGCTAAGACAGGAGCGATATCACCCCGGGGAGGTGGCGCACTGGCAGAGCGTACAGGACGACTACTTAACTGTTCGAGCGAGCGGACTGATGAATGCACATCGGTGACAGTACCATCGTTATCCAGGGCAATTCGCACCGTACCCGCCCCCGGGGTAATCACCGGGACACCATTAATCAACTGTCGGAATTGGACAATCACACCAGTAGTAAACGGTCCGTCCAATTGTCCCGAACCGTTAGCCGTACCGCCGGCTTCGGAAGATAAGATAATTCGATCGAACACCACTGGGACTTCTTGGTCAAGACCGTAACGCCAGACGGCCTCCTGGGCTAAGGTTTGGGCGCTGTCCATAGCCAAGGGGTTGTAATTATAACGGTTAGGAGTTGCCAAACGAACATCAATTGACCCATCACTACCGTAGGCGATGCTTTGTTCCCCCGTCACCAGGCGATAGGAGCCATTTCTGGTACTAGCAACTTCTGAGGGGATTTCCAGGTCAAGACCAAATCGTGCGGCTAGGCTGCGGGCAGCCGGTCGAGTAGCGTCTAGGGGTTGCAAACGACCGACGAGGAGATGCTGGGGTAAGACCAATTGTGGTTGGCTACTGCGAGCCACATTGTACCATCGCCACCAATACCAAGCATGACTGACCCGTTCGCGAGAAAAATAGCGTTCATTAAAGAGACGATTTTTCGCCTCATCGGCACTGGCACCACAGGCCACCACCGAGGGGGCCTGGTCGTGGGCAATGCGCCAACTAGCATCTAACCAAGCGGTACTTAAAGACTTATTCTTGTTCCATTCTTCCCAGAAAAATTTGCCGTAATTGGGATTATCCCAACTAACAGTTTCATAGCCGAAGAGCATTCGCCAACCGCGATTACTACGATCCCAAGTCCGAATCGGGTTGTGACCACCCAGAACCCGCAGGGAAAGACAGGTAGACAGAAAAATGTATCTGACCCGCTCGTTAGCCCAAACTAACTTATCACTGCTAGAGACGATCGTACAACCTTCGTTACCCCACGGTTTGCTCATCGGTAGATAAAACACGCCATTGGCATCCATCCCGCCATGACCAGAGTGATAGAAGGCCATGACCGCATCTACCCCGTAGGTATCTTGCCAATCATCGTAGGGTTCGTAGTAAAGCCAGGGTTGTACGCCACAATCCTGATACCAAAAGTTTAAGGGGGTAAACTTTTTCACATAGTCTAACCAGCCTTGGGCATCTTCATGGGTATAGCGCAGGGTGCCAAAGGAGCAACCACAGCCCACTTCAATACTACAGCCGCCATAGAGATTCGCTCCGCCACGCAGGCCATCTTTGCTATCCTGACCGAGGGGGTTTTCGGCAAAGAGAGGAACGGAGGGAATTTCTGGTGTTTCGGACTCAGGAAGGTTAGCTGCGGGGGGAATTTGAGTCGGTTGTGTTAATGTCATGGTATTTTCCTCGTTAAATCTTGAAAAAGTTTTAAAAAACGTAAATTTCCTGAATCACGTTGTTTTCCAGACGCAGATTGACGGGAAATTTTCTTTCCTTAGCGGCGGACAGCAGGGCAAGCATCCCCAAGAAAACACTGTCACTCTCGGGGGCAATCTTGCGCCAGCCGAGGCCGTCCACATAGGCGGCCGCATTGCGTTCTTGGTTAATCATCCACAAACCGGTAATCTGCTTTTTCTCTAGCCAAGCACTGCCGGGGACAGTGAAGGTCATCGTGGCACCAACCGCAGAAATCTGGGCGATTTTTAAGCCAGAGTTGCTACCATCCCACCATTTACTGCTCGGACTGGTGCTATCGGAAAACTCGGTTTTATAGGGGGATCGAAATAGGTCGGCGTTATCACCGCCATTGGCATCTTTCTCCAAATCGAAGCGATTATCGGCCTGTTCTAAGGAACATTCGTAGTGTTGGCTAGGAGTCATCTGTTCCTCCTCGTTACCATTCTTCTGTTCGTCCACGTGCCAGATGGCTAGGCCCGCATCAGGGAGGAATGTATCCCGGCCAGTTTTCTGCCGGTTTTCGATGAGGAAATACTCGTTAGCGTTCTTACTGTAGAGGTAAAACTCATTCTTGGCCGCAGGAAGACTGGCGGTAAGACCTGGAGTTATCGCTGTCACTTTGCTGGCCCAACCGGCTTCATTTTTGAGGTAGGCACAGACTTGCACGGGATTTTTATCATTGCCTCCGTAACACATCAGACAATAATTACCCACTCCTGCCGATTGACCGCCATAATCGTAGAGATCGGGAAAATCGCAGATCATGTGACCATTTTCATGACAGAAGGTACGCAAGGTCAGTTCACTACCCATATTGGTGATTTGGTAGTCGTATAACTTCTTGCCCCCCCCGACATCGTAGGGTGAAGCTAAACTCCAGGAATGAGGCCATAGTCCTTCGGCCCAATTGTTGACCCGCGGTCCGACATAGAAGACATTTAAGGCATAAATTAAACCGTTACTATCACTACTCAGCTGACTAAAGTTAAAGCCTTGGGATTTCAAATAATTGAGGGCTTCTAGAATCAGTTCTCGGGTGCGAGTACCATAGGCGATCGCTGGATCGGTATAATAGGATCGATTATGGGCGGCGGTGTAATATTGGGTGACAACATTGGTATAGGTTAATTTTCCCTGGGAATTGTCGTAGAAATAATCCCGTACTGACCCTTTATTGCCAAATCCGGCGTAACCAGGTAGGTTACAGAAGTTGCTGACTTCCTGTTGGGAAATGCTGGCGGCAACGTCGGGAAACTTAATCAAGATACATAATCCCAGATAGTTGCCCACAGTTACTGTTGAAGCTGGTCTGGCATCAGCACTGGTCGTCGCACTGATTCCCTGCAGCTGAGTTTTTTTTTGCTGACGACGGACTTGCCATTGACTGAACCCGTCCTGTAGCATCGGTGCGCTCTGAGCTTGTTGTTTGGCACTCTCGGTCTGGATGCGTAGATGGGGCTGGATGCCGAGGCTTTGGGGTGCTATTTGGCCGACTATCCCATCGGTCGCTATCAGTTGGCTGTTGTCTTCGGAAAGCTGGGCGTAGGTGTAAAAACCATTGTCGGGGTTTTTGACCACGGTATAGCCATCTAGGGTTTCAAAAACAGCATAATACTGGTTTCCCGATCCCCTGACCCTGATAGTGCTGCCGTCGGGATTGGTGAAGGTAAATTCCTCATTCACAAAGGGTGTAGGCATAGATTTGATTCTCCTTGCCAAAGAAATTTTGGCTTTCTCGATAAGAAGCTCTGTTCAAGAACTCAGTACAGGACAATGCACAATTTCAATAATCATCAAATTTTTCTGCGGTGACAATACGATGATCCGCGTAGGGAATTATGAAGATATCGCAGCAATCTGCCCTTTCAGTAGCCCCAACTTTTCGAGGGCAACTATAACCGCTGCCGTCCGAGTTTGTACCCCTAGTTTCTCGTGAATATGTTCTAGATGTTTTCGCACGGTTCCTTCGCTACATCCGATCACTTTTGCTATGGCGGCATTACTTTTATCTTGGGCAATCCAAAATAGCACTTCTGCTTCCCTTTTAGTCAGTCCCAACAATTCTAAGGCCGCAATCGAAAAAGAGGGCAGTTCTTGTTCTTCTAAGAGTAGGAGAAACTGTTCCCCGATCAGAGTGGGAATCAGAAAAATGATTAACTGTCGTCCCTCTTGTTCTAGGCGTAAGGGTGAACAGGAAAAGGCTTGGTCATCCTTGGCAAGGAGTCGGGCAATCGGATGTTTAAACCACTTTTGCAAGGGTTCTGGTAAGGTGTTCGGGGTATGAGAGAGGGAATACTGGTACAGCAATTGTTCAGATCTTTCTGTAAGCATTTGCACGCTTCCAGCTATATCCATGACTATTAAACCTATCTGCTGGCAAAATTGGGGTAATCGTGGCTTTATTGATTTTATTTGATTATATTTGTCTTTATTGTTTTCTGGCTCTCTCTGTGGGCTAGATAGCAAAGCTGCGACACAACGATCGCAACTTACCGAGAGCTTTGGCATCAATCCCATAAATTTCTCCACTATTCAAATAATTATCACAAAATCCGTCTTTCTGCCCTGGTGGTGACGCTCTTATCTCAAGGCCTAGTGCTTGCTCAGAATATCTGTACTTTTAGAAAGCAGCAAATAGGCAACAGAAAATTAGGAAACAAACAAGAAAATATCTATGTCATCAACATCGATCGCAGTGACATAATTCCTTAAAACAGCCCCCTGTTAACGATAATTTCCTTTCATAAAACGCCAATTCAAGTCTGAATTACATCACTGTCTGATCTACCTTCATAGAATACCTCATTCGGGTTACGATAGTCAAGACATTTTCGAGTAAGATTGTTAATCAAGTTTACGGCAAACTTGGCTAAAAATACCTCTAAAGTTCGATTTATTCTTTGACGTAGCTGTGCTATAAGGCGATAAATTATCCCCATTAATTTAGGATATTATCGAGCTCTTGCTAGGGATATGATCGATGAATTTACTTAAAGATAAGCAGAAAATTCGTTTTGTTGACCTTTTTTGTGGTTTAGGAGGGTTTCGAGTCGCAATTGAACAAGTTTGTCGCCAACAACACTTAGAATCTGATTGTGTTTTTTCCTGTGATATAGATAAAGACGCTCAGGCAATTTATCACGCTAATTTTGGCGACGAACCCCAGGGAGATATTACCGAAATCGCTGCCCTAGATATTGCCAATCATGATATTTTAATGGCAGGATTTCCCTGTCAACTCTTTAGTATTTGTGGCAATTTAAAGGGATTTGAAGATACCAGAGGCACGCTATTTTTTGAGATTGCCCGTATTTTAAAAGCCAAACAACCCGCAGCATTTATTCTGGAAAATGTCAAGCAATTACAAGGACATCAACAGGGAAAAACCTTAGAAGTTATTCTCGATACTCTGCAA
>NZ_JADBSA010000213.1:0-8281 GCF_020246945.1 Microcystis sp. M113S1
ATAAAAGCCGTGTTATCGGGGTCATTTTCCCGATAATGGTCAAGGATAGCCTTAGTCCGTCTCTTTTGACCCTCACCCCTATTAATGCCATTGCGGCGTAAGTCGGATACTTGGATAAAATCGATATTCTGTGGAATCCCCCCCCCGGTAGTAATTAGATCAATTTTTAGCCCGGTTCGGGCCTCTAAATTCTCGATCGATTCCGTGGCACTCAAAAAGATGACCTTAGCGGCCTCACCTATAATCGCTTGCAATCTTTCATCAAGGAAAGATACCGATAAAATATGGTTATTAAGCGATAAATAACCTTTTCCCTTTAAAGCCGCTATTAATTCAGTTAACCACTGCTTTAAAGCTTCATTTTCGGCTTTTTCGGATAGATTTCTGTCACTTTCAGAGAATGCCTTGCGGACCGATGCTGGCATATCAGCTATGTCTTGGCCGTTCTCACTGAATGGGTCAAGGAAAGATAGATCGGGCTGTAAAGCTTCTTTAAGCTTGATTAAATCTATATCGCTAGGGATTAGCCCTAAAAGCTTCTCTTTAAGGGATTTACCATCAAAACCGTATCGATTAGTCTGCTTTTCCGAGAGAAGCTTCTTAATCTCAATTAATAGCGGCTTAAGCCGTAAAAATAAATCAGTATCCTTTTCCGCTAAGGCCTCAATCGTATCCTTAACATCCTTTTCCCCTACCTTAACTATTTTCGTGGTGTTACAGCTTAACTCGCTTTCCTCGAAAATTAGGGTCGTATTCCCATAATCGAAACCATTTTCAGGATCGTATGACTTAGGATTAGGTAAGCTTGCCGGGTGAGCTATTAACCGTTTAGATTGCAATGCAATCGCACGCTTTTGTAGGTAGTCATAATCCCCTTTACCAGACCGGCATAATTCAAGGAATTGGCAACCCTTGCAGATAGTAGCTGATTCTATTCCGTGACTTATATTCTGATTAGCCAGGGCCGCATGAGTGTATGGCCTAGCGCAATTAGCCCTCAAGCTTTTCTCTTGATACCTATCGAGTGAATCTTTCCTTTTTCTGGTTCTCACTTCCCCTAACTCGTTGCGGTATAAACCGGCATGACGACCTTCTAATATTGGCCAATCTTTTAGCGTTGGGGTCGTGACATTACGAGGATCGTTAGTAATATAAAAAATGTCCTTAACCCCTAGCTTGTCAGGGGTTAACAGACCAGCATCGTGACTTTTTCCGCTACCCGTTGGGGAAGTATCGAGAATGTTTTTTCTCGATGCCCATTCATTTAATCGATTAGAGCGATCATAGATTTTTGCCTCTCGATTATTTGGTAAGGGTGAGGGTGCGGGTTTTCTGGTTTTTTTCCGATCTCTTGCTACTAATCTTTTAACCTTTTCCCAGAAGGGTAAATCTTTTTTAGCTAATTCAAAGAATTGGCTAGGCGTGATAAATTCGATTGATTCCAGATTCCCTATCTCGTCAATATCATCATCATCTTTGGTTTTTTGCCCCCACCATGCGATTAATACCGACTTCCCTAGAGATTCCAAAAATTTAATCTGCTTTTCCCACCGGAGCATCACATGATGATTATTTATGTCACCCGCATCCGGGCATAAAATTAATTGTCGATAGGGTCCGATCGCTTCTTTAACCTGATTAGCAGCACCTGAGAAATGCCCGCCGGCTGCACCTATGGCATTAAGCCCATAAGCATGGGCAGCGACAAAAGGCTTTAAAATCCCCTCAGTTAACCAGACTTGACCGTTATCCTTGCCATTGGGGATAACTGTGATAGGTAGCTCACCATCGGCTAAATGGCTCGACTCTACACCCTTGGCCCACCGGTACTTAGAATCGGTAACATTTTCTAACCTAATCTGATAACCTACCGCCCGGCCTTCGCTGCCAAAGGCTAAACAAGCGATACCGACCCCACCGGCCGCTATTTTCCCATTACTCACCCCGGGAAGATTTTGGGGGATGCCGGGGGGGACGGGATCATTGGGGTAGATGCTAAAAAACAGCCCTGACTCGATCTGAGAGTCTGTCAGTCCTCTATCGAGTAACGCTTGTCGATGCCGGCGTGACAGGCCTAGCGATTGGGATAACTTCCTTAGAGCCTTGTCTCGCTCTGGAATGGTTAGGGCATTCTTAGCGTGTTCCCGTTCCCGTTCTAACCGGCCGCGTTCCCTCTCTAATTTTTTCTCTAACCATTCCGTGCGATCGAAGTCTCTATCTTTTCGTGGTACGAATTTCCCCCATACCCCATTACTGGAAGTGCCAAGATAGTGCCATTCTGGATGCTGTGGATCAAAGTCGATGTGACCGTGACACATGATTAAATCCCCATCGGTAGAGTACCGACAATCAGGGGAACCTTCCCCACACACCGGACAAAGATTAGAGCGGCTAAAGGATTTAAGCATTGCCACGGCCTCCCTTTTGGTCATTCAGGGAGCGATCATTACTCGCTGTGATAATACTGATTTTTTGTGCCGGATATAAGGATGTTTGTGCCGCAAAATTCAGGATATTCTGGCTTATTCTGCCAAAATTAACCGATAAACTGCTTATTGCTGCTTTATTCTGGTTAGTGGGGAGGCTATCGGTTAATCCCGTGGTGTTTTGGGGATTTTTGGGGGAAACTCTTGACAGTAAACTAACGTAAGTGTTATAGTTGTCCATATTAAGAATATTTTTTGTACCGCTCCCTAGCCTGCGAAGCTTCGGGGCGGTTGTTTTTTATGCGACTTCTAGGGATTTTTTAACCAATTCTCGCACGATTAAAGCCTCGCTCTCATCACGCTCTCTAGCGAGTTTTTTGATTTGGGCTATTACAGGATCAGGGAAAGCGACGTTTAATTGCGTCATTGGTTTTGTTATTTTCGGCATCTCAGTCCTCTCTCGATTTTTCAATCTTTACCCTATAATAGCACACAAAAAGGGTAAGTACCGCGATGTGTACTACTCAAACACAAAACTTTTGTGAAGTTCCCAAAATCACAACCCCCAAAACCTCAAAACCCAATCACCGTAAGGGTTGCAAGGGACATAATTGATTAATACTTACAAAAAACTTACAAAAAACTTACATATCCTCAACCTCATCGAATATCTCCCCCCACAAATAATACAGGCCAATGTAGTCCCAAGAAACCTTATCACAATCGGCAATATTTGAGGGCATTAAGGGTTCTAAGGTTTCCTGAGTTTTGGCTAAAATAACCGCTAAATCCCCATTATGTTCTAGGGCTAATTCCCGCATAAAGTGAGCGGCTTGACCCAAGAAAGACCTTCCGTCAATCGAATTAATAAAAAAGAATTTATCATCGTTCCCAAAGTAATTTAGCACTTTTAAAGTGTCGCTGTCAGTCGGTTTTAGGGTACTCTTAAAAATCTTATAATACTCTTGTTTTGTGGTCATGTTTCTACTCCTAAATGGTTACGGTTTACTGATAACTGATAACTAATTACTAATCCTCTAATTCCCAATCTGCATAGTCGATATTGTCTCGCCAATCAAGCAGGTTGGGCATTTCATCCCCATAACTAAGCGTGATACTCGGATAGATATTTTCAAGCAATTCTAAGGCTTTTTCTTTGCTAGAAGCGGGCAAGGTTACTTCGAGTTCAATGCGAAGGATTCCAGTAAATTCTTTAAGTTTTGTCATTGTTTTTACTCTCCTAAATGGGGGAATTTAATCCCCCAGTTACTATCTATTTACAGTGCGAATTTCTTTTGAGCAGATAAATAGAGAGTAGTTGCGATCGCTCTCCGATCCTCCCCTATCACGCCTAGGCTATCTGCCTGGGTGAGGCAAAACCCGTATAATTTAGCCATTTCTTGGATATAAGAGGCAATTTCTCTCTTTTGGTTAGGGTTTAGCGTTGATTGGTCGCTATCGCTTGTTTTCTCGATTTTGTGATCGTAAACTGGTCTTACGGGAACGGTTTCAGGTAAGGGTTGGCCCAAGTTAGTCAGGTTAGAGTCTTCTATTAAGGAATATTTTCCTTTTGAATCAATTCCTACGGTTAGGGGGGAATTTTTAATGACATAGCGACGGCTATAATCATCGTCAGCCCCGCGCCATAGTGTGATTTTTTCCCCTGTATCACGCGCCATAGCGTCGATAACGAGACGTTGGCCGTATTTTGTCGCTACTTCCCGGGGACGGTCTAAGGCAATTGCTGGAATAAGTCTCATCGTGTTATCATCAACTTTGTTAGGTTTACGAGAGAGGCGATCGCGCTGAATGGAATTGGTTGCGGTCGTCTTTCTCTATATTTTTAGTATATTTCTAGTCTCTTACTAAGTCAACTACTTATAGATTAGTATTTTACCAGTATTTTACAAAGGTATATTAGTTTACCTTATAAGTCTTGTACTTAGTAGCTTACAAGGTTAGATTTAAAAGGTAATGTATTAGTATTAAATCAATTAAAATCATGGCTACTGAGAATAGACCAGTATCCTGTTATCTCCCAAAAGATATAGAAGATAGCCTTACTGAGTATTGCACTCAAAATAATATCACTCGAAAAGATAAGGCCGGGAACATTCAACCGGCAATGGGAACCGCCATAGTAGAGATTCTCGAAACCTTTTTCGGAGATAGCCTTAGCAAGCTGCCCAACTTCGAGGAAAAGATCGACGCGGTGATCGAAGCAAAAATGAACGCGGCGATCGAATCGCTCCGCGCTGAATTACGAACCCCTAACCCCTAACCCCTAAAACCATTAACCCGTATCCCCTACGGGTTATTAACAAAACTTAATGTGTTGATAATAACTATTTTCGCTACATGATCGATAACGTTGTACTACTGAATTCCAAGGTTTCCCATTTATCCCCGGTTGCTCCTAGCACCGATTGGGATAGGGTTCTAACCGATTGGTTAAATACCAAGCGATCGCCACATACCCGGCGTGTGTACCGGCGTGACATTGAGAATTTTCTCGCTGATCTGGGTACGGAATTGGGGAAGTTTCTATCTCTCGATCGCCATGGTGCTTATGCCCTAGTTTCAAGGTATAAGGGGGATTTAATCAAAAAAGAACTAAAATCAGCAACTATTAATAGAAGATTAGCCGCTATTAAGTCTTTAGTCTCGTTCTCTTATAACTGTGGTCACTCGGAATTTATGTTAGAAGCGATTAAATCTGAAAAAATGTCAGCGTATCGTGACACTTCCGGGGTTGACCCGGAGGCATTTAAGAGAGTGCTAGGGGGGATCGATCGCACGTCTCTAAAGGGTATCCGTGATTATGCTCTTTTGATCCTTCTTTGGAGTAATGCGCTCCGGCGATCGGAGGTCAGCAAGGCTAATATTGGTGATTTTGACCAAAAAGAAAGAACCTTAAGGATTTTTGGCAAGGGTAAGGGTAATCAATCAGAAATTATCTCTCTTGGCAAGGCTACGGTCATGGCGATCGAGTCTTGGCTAGAGGCAAGGGGGGAAACTAACCCCGATAAAGCTTTATTCGTTTCGGTCAATCCCGGTTATCAAGATGGTCGTCTCTCTACTCAGGCTATTTACAATATTGTGAGCGATCGCTGTCAGGACGCAGGCATCAGCAAAACTATGTCACCCCATAGGGTACGCCATAGCGCGATTACAGCCGCGTTAGAGGCAACCGGGGGAGATGTTAGAAGAGTGCAAAAATTAAGCCGTCACAGTAGCCTTAACACCTTGCTAATTTACGATGACAACCGCAAAAATCATCAAGGGGAAGTGACCGATATTTTAGATAGTTTAGTTTAGCCCAAAAAACACCCCTTCATAAATGCCCCTAAAAGCCACGAAAAAAAGGTTTAGGGGTGATTCATCATGAGACTTAGGATGCGATCGAGTGCCAATTCCTAAACTGTCTATCTTGACTAGACAATGACTAGACAATTAGCTATCCTATGAATAGACGGATAGACAACGGATAGACAACTATGGCACGCGACAAATTAATCACGATCAGGATAGAAGGGGAAAAGAGAGAAGCTTTTAATCAATTGGCTAAGGCTCAAAACACTGATACAGCATCGCTTCTATACGATTTTATTAATCAATGCCTAGACGGTAGGATAGACATATCGCTAGTCACTGGTAAAGGGCAACGGATAGACAACCGACTAGACACTAATCGACTAGACAAATTAGAGATAGCTACTCAACGCCTAGACAATCGGATAGACGGGATAGAGACGACTACTCAAAGACTAGCCAAAAGGCTAGACGATTGGATAGAAGCAATTGACGATCGCTTGACCGATTGTGATCAAGGATTATCGGAAAAAATTATTACTTTAGAGCATCGAATTAATGCGCTGTCATTCCAATTGGATAGACAGGATAGACAAGAGATAGACACTATGGAGATGACTACTCAAGAGATAGACAACCCTCCCCCTTCCCCGCCGGCGATCGAGACTGCGATTGAGGACACTTTAGGAACTGGAAGCGAGACTGAGATCGTCTCTCTTTCTCCATCGGCTAAAAGAAAAGGATTAACGGATAGTGAGTTGGCCCGGCATCTAGGAATCGACAAAAGTAACATAACGCGATGGAAACAAAAGGGCGAACCTACTCAAAAATACAGAGAGACATGGGAACTTCGCGGTCGGTTTTGGCACGAAAAAGATTAGCTTTGAAACACTTCTCAGTGGGAGAATGCCCAAAAATGGGGAATATTGGGCATTTTCCTAATGTGTAGGGGTTAGCGTTTAGGGTCAAACATTTAAAGTGTCGAAACCCAAAAAAACTCAAAACCCTTACCCTGTAGGAGTTTCACCACAGCGATTTAAGATTTCTCTGTTTTTTTTGCCATATTCCTATTAGTTATTTTCTGGTTTTATTGGGTTTTCTTTTATTATTAAATCGATTCCCCAACAGTGGAACCCCTTAATTATGGGGTTTTTAGTCAGAAAGGGACAGAATTAACCATAACCGTTGGGAGTGGCATCCATAATCTGTATCTGTGAGATATTGGCTATTTTTCGAGGATTATTGCCTATAATGCCCAAAAATGAACGATTAAAATCAAGAAAAATGTGCCATGTTTTGAAAGTGAAAACCGACCTATAAAAGGGATTATGGTGATTTTTTGGGCTATTAGGCGATAAATTGCCGGGACCTGCCTTTATGGGCTTATTTTGGGTGTTATCGGTAATTCTAGGGGATTACCGGTAAAAGGGGGATTATCCCTTATTTTGCTGATTTTCCCTGATTCTTTGGCTCCAAAAATCATCAAAAGATACCCTGATAATGCTCAAAGGTATTTTATTCTTTTTTGCCAATTCAGATAGGGCGATAGGCCTCACCCATAAAGGTTTTTCAAGGATTAAATCAAATTCTTTTTCTAGCTGTGTGTAGTCCATATTTTTCCTATTTTTTCTTATTTAGCAATTGCCAAAAGACGATCTAATAGCTTATCCCTGACTGGAATAGGTATAAATTCCCATAAATTTGACCACTGACTGCGATCGATTACCTCTAGGACGGCCTCTAATTCCGTTAGGAGTGAATCATCACCGGCGGCCGCTAAGTAGTCGGTAGCATCATTAATCAGGTCAATGTCAGTCTGGGTAAGGTTTTCAGCTTGGCCACAATTGCTATTAGGGTTACTTATAGTAAATGTGGCCAAAATTTCATCTAAGAACTCCCGGGCGCGGTGAACGGTAGTCCGTGCTAACCCTGCTAAAGAAGCGATCGCACGCTCGGTTATTTTTTCCCCAGATTCCCATAACTGATTAGCGGCCTCACCTATTAGCCGTTTAGTTCTCTCGATCGCACTTTCAGCGAGAGGGGTTATCTCGTGGGCCTTACACTGTCTCAACTGGTTAGGGGGGATAAGTCCGCTAAAATCGTAATCGGTAAGCAGAGCAATCTCGAACCTGCGATCGGGGTAGAGGTTGGCCCGCACCCTTCCGATCTCTTGTTTGATTATGGACAAAATCTTATGGTGAACATAGCGATCGAAGTCCTCACCATAGGGGTCATTGCCAGTGCTAATGCTGTAATCATGCCTTAACGATTCCAGATTAGGGCATGGTAGTCCATCTATTACTAACCGGTGTTTACCCGCGATTAAGTTAGTCCCTTGAGAATTGACAAAATGTCGCAGGCTTGTCTGGTCATCTTCATCCTTGCAGTGATTCTGGAATCTAATAAAAGCCGTGTTATCGGGGTCATTTTCCCGATAATGGTCAAGGATAGCCTTAGTCCGTCTCTTTTGACCCTCACCCCTATTAATGCCATTGCGGCGTAAGTCGGATACTTGGATAAAATCGATATTCTGTGGAATCCCC
>NZ_JADBSA010000214.1:0-8083 GCF_020246945.1 Microcystis sp. M113S1
AAAAGCAAATTCTTGAATCATAAAAAGCAAATTCTTGACATTTATCAGGTAATTATTTTTATTAGTCAATATTCTACACAACTCAGGCTAGATAAGCAAGGGAGCTACGCCACTACTATCGGATCACTACCCTGCGTTCAAACCGCGTGGGGGAATTTTAGTACAAATGCTCACCACCCTCTCCCTGCTCCCTGCTCCCTGCTCATAGACAGTCTTAACGAGCAATTTAGATAGTCAACAGCTTACTGCCGATTATTACCTCACCTTGGCGGCGTATTATTGACAATATTGAGAGCATAAAGGCGAAAACGCTCTAGATCGGCTTGCAGGGTTGATTCCACCACTCGACCGAGGAAAAGATTATCCATCAATTTTCCTAACCAACCTGGTATAGCATAGGCTGCTGTCAGTCGCACAATACTCCTACCATGACGGTCATAAAAACGAATTGCCCCGCGGTTAGGCAACCCGTCCACGGATTCCCATTGAATCATCTGGTGGGGGACAATTTTCAGTATCCGTGACAACCAAGTAAATTCTAGACCACCACTGGCTAACTTCCAACGGGAAAGCTCTGGCTCCTCCTCTAGAATTTTCACCGATTCGATCCATTTCATCCACTGGGGCATTTGTTCTAAATCTGACCAGAGCTCCCAAACCAGATCGATCGGTGCGTCCACTTCTACCTGTACACTATGTTCTAACCAAGTCATTCGTTAATTCTGGCGATGCTGAATATTTCTATGATAACGGCTATTAGTCTTTAGCTTTTGACTCAATGATAAAATAAAAACAATCTTCGAGGTTTAATTTTACTATGTTAATCAGAAAACTGCTCGAATGTGAGGAATTCATCGCCGGTGATCATACCCGATTGCGCGAGTTATTGCATCCCGATAAACAGCCGTTAAATCTACGTTATAGTTTAGCCCACGCCCAGGTAGATGTGGGAGAAACTTCTACTCCCCACGCTTTAAAAACGGCGGAAGTTTATTATATTTTGCAAGGACAAGGGGAAATGCACATCGATGAGGAAGTGCAGTTAGTGACTGTCGGTGCTGCCATTTATATACCTCCTCTAGCTAAACAATATATTCATAATTGTGGGGAGGAACCCTTAATTTTCTTGTGCATTGTCGATCCTGCTTGGCGACTAGAAGACGAAATTATCTTTGAGTAAACCTAATGAATATTGGCATTATTGGACTGGGTTTAATTGGTGGTTCCTTGAGCTTAGATTTCCGCTCACAAGGTTATAAAGTTTTGGGAGTTTCTCGTCAACAATACACCTGTGATATCGCTGTACAAAAAGGAGTGGTAGATGAATCTAGCACCAGTTTAGAATTATTAGCTACTGCCGATTTAATCTTTATCTGTACTCCTATACATTTAATTGTGCCAACTTTGGAAAAATTAACTCCCTATTTAAAAACCCAAACCATTGTCACCGATGTGGGATCAGTTAAAGGGGCAATTGTAGCCAATTGTGGCCAATTGTGGCCAAATTTTGTCGGTAGTCATCCCATGGCTGGGAAAACCGAACAGGGAATTAATGCAGCACAATTTGGTTTATTTGTCAATGCCCCATATCTGATTACTCCCCTTGAATCTACCCCTAACTTTGCCGTGGAAATCTTAACTGAAATCGTGCAGAAATTAGGCTGTAAAATTTATTATTCCTCCCCCGAAGAACACGATCGAGCCGTGGCATGGATTTCCCATCTGCCAGTAATGATTAGTACCAGTTTAATCCAAGCTTGTGCGAAAGAACAAGACCTGAATATTCGCCAATTAGCGGAAAATTTAGCTAGTTCTGGTTTTCGCGATACCAGTCGCGTCGGTGGTGGCAATCCCGAATTAGGTTTAATGATGGCTAAATACAATCGTCAAGCTTTATTGATATCTTTAGCAAATTATCGGCAAAATCTTGATCAAATTGTTGACTATATTGCAGGAGAAAAATGGCAGGAAATAGAGGAAATTCTCGTTTCTAGTCATCAATATAGAGCCAATTTTATCCAATAAAATGCCATTTTGCCCAGCAATTATCCCACGGCACTGTATCATAGATTTATACTCAGCAAACCAATAAAATGATATGACCACCTTTTTCGACTTTGAAGCCGAATTTGTTGACTCCTTACGTTGTATCCCAATGACCGTGAGAATGAAACTAGATACCTGTGGAGTTAAATTAAAATTATCCCATTGGATGCAGTTGAGTCAACCGGAAAGAATGGTATTAGTTAATATGGCTTGTACGACGGCAGCAGAAGCCAAAATCTATCGAGATTTTCTGCAAAAATTAATCGCCGAAAAAACTGGCAATCCCCCGGAAGAACTAGCAATAGATCCCGATCCTGCTTGGCTAGATGATAGCCAGATTCCCGACACAGTCCGAGAAAAAGCCAGAGAATTCCAGATCGAAATTAGTTTAGAACAATGGCAAAAATTGCCCCCATCCCAACGGTTTGCCCTGATTAAACTCAGTCGTCCGGGTCATGAAAATCTCAACTTCTATCCGGCCCTGAAAGAGTTCCATATAGTCGATGCCTAACTCAAGAACCTATGCTATATTAAGTTTGTTTCTACCTTACTTTCATGACAAGCAAAAAGGCGATCGAGGCGAGAAATTAGTATTTTATACCAGATCAATCTCGAATTAAAACGGGGGGAAATAGCCGATGATAGCTGGTTTAATTAGTCCCAGCAAAGGTGAGATTTTCTGCCATGGCAAACCTTAACGGGACTTAATAAATAAATTGCAGGAACTCGCTGCTCTGGAACTTGGTCAATTCTCTTAATAAAAATGATAATTAATGAGCATATTCTTGGAAAATAATTATACAGTTTCCAGCCAGTCAAAAACTTGATTCAATTGCGACAAATCGATTAAACCGTACTGCCACAGAACCATCGGTAAAGAACCCACTGATGCTTCACAGAGACGCACAGCCATATCGAGGGAACGGGGGGAAATTGCTAATTTTTCCAAGAGGAAAGTGCGGAGTTGTTTTTGTTGATGAGCTTCCATGATTAAGGATCATTGGTAATGATAATCGGATTATTGAATAACTTATCCTCTATTAAAAAGAGATGCTTCCCTCACGGGGATCACCCAATTGGGTGATTTTGTCCACCAATCGGAATAATTTAAGAATTTATCCATAATATGTCCTACTATCCCGAAATTGCTAGTGAGGATATCAACACTTCCTTCACTTAGAAAAACGAGAAAGGGGAACTTTTGGGATAAGCTATTGATAACCTAGTTTTTGCTCGAGTAGGAGAGAATTTCCCTCAATGAGTCATGTTCCTCAAGTTTCCGTGATTATTCCTTGCTATAATCAAGGTCGCTATCTTGATGATGCGATCACATCTATTTTAGTGCAAACATACCAAAACTTTGAAATCCTGATCGTTGATGATGGATCCACAGAACCAGAAACCATCGAGATTTTACAAAATTATCAACAGCCAAAAACCCGGATCATCCGCACAGAAAATCAAGGGGTTGCCACAGCCAGAAATCTAGGAATTGCCCAAGCGCAAGGAACCTATATTCTTCCCCTTGATGCCGATGATAAAATTGCCGATTCCTATCTAGAAAAAGCGGTTACTTTGCTAGAAGGTAATGAGCAATTAGGTATAGTTTATTGCGAAGCGGAGTATTTTGGGGATAGACAAGGAATTTGGCCGCTGCCTGAGTATAAATTTCCTGATATATTAGTAGATAATATGATATTTTGCTCCGGTTTGTTTCGGAAATCCGACTGGGAAACTGTGGGGGGCTATAATACTAATTTAATTTATGGTTGGGAAGATCACGATTTCTGGCTATCTCTGATCGAATTAGGTCGAGAAGTCTATCGTATCCCGGAAGTGTTATTTTTCTATCGACAAAAAGCTGATTCTATGAGTCGCTCAATGACCGCAGAACACTATATTTATTCCTATACCCAACTTTTTTATAATCATCGCCAACTTTACTCCCAAAATATCCAAGCCATTTTTGCTGCTTTAGTTACCTTAAAAGTCGATATATTCGCTCAGTTGGAACAGGCTAGAGAACGAATTAAACAATTAGAAATTCATGAACAAGAATTACAACAAGACTTGCAAAAAACCCAATTGGATTATCGAGAAAGAGACGAGGAATTACAAAAAGCTGACAGTAAAATAGCCGCCATGGAAAAAAGTAAATTCTGGCAAATGAGAAGAGTTTGGATTAAAATGCAAAAATTGCTAGGTTTGCTGGAAAAAGACCCAATTTATTCCTAATGGAACTTGAACGCTAAACAAAGATCGAATCGATTATAATCATTACAGAGTAAGCACTTTCCGATTTGACTTCTGGATCACGGTGTAAAGATTTAGATCGTCGATAATTCCTCGCCGGTTGGTGAGTCCTCCCTGTTTCATGGTTTCTTCTAGTTCGTTACTTTGGGTTTCCCAGTATTGAGTGCATTTTAGTCGGTCTTTGGGGTTGTAGATTTTGGCATCGGGGAGGACAATGGGGAAGATGCAAGCGTAGAAATCTCCATTTTTTGCGCTCTCGATTAACTCGAACATACAGTTAGACGATTTGAGGTCTTTATCGCTAATGACGAGGAGAACACAGTTTCCTCCTAATCTTAATGAGCAACTAATTACTTTTGCCTATAATTTAGCAACGAGAAACGAATATATCCAGATGAGCTTAAGTAATTTTATTGAAAACTTCCAATTAATTTTTGATAATTTTGAGCAGAAAAATAGTCAACAAGATAAATATATAAGTGTGATTCGTGGTAATTTCATTGATCATAAAACTTGCTTGGATAACATAAAACAAGCAATAATCGATGTCAAAAATGATCTAGATAATATAATATCTATCCCATTGCTAGTTCATAGTAGTAAAACAAAAAGTCAGCTTTTAGAATATTCTTCAAAAAGAAATAAGCAATACAGCTTAAGACTTATTTTAGAAATCAGTAAACATTTGTTGGCAACCGAAAGTGATACTGAAATACCGCCGATAAATACTTATTTTACAAGGATGATAATTGATGCTAACGTGGCCTTTAAAGCAGTAGTCAATAATGATATGGATAAATTCAGAAAATGGATAATACAATAGGAAAATATTAGCAAAAGTAGCCCCAAAAATTGATAATATCGAGGTAGAACTGAAAAAAGCAATTTAGCCGCCGCTACAGCAATTCTGGCGGGGTTAGTATTTAAGTAAGGAAATCATCAGAAGCTTATTAAGAGAAGAAATTATGCGCGAATCAGTCATTTATCAGGATATCCGGGAAAAAGGAAGACGATAAGAAGCGGTTTCTTTGATTCTACGGCTACCTAACCGTCGCCCAGGTGAAATATCCTCAACTGTAAGCCAACAAATCCAAGAACTATCTCCAGAACAATTAGAAACTTTAGGAGAAGCGCTGCTCGATTTTGCCAGCTTGACATATCTGACCACTTAGTTATCGGAGATAGAAACTTAAATCCCCAGAAGATGTCTGCTCGTCCTGCGTTAAATTTTTAAATACTGGCTTTTTTTGTATTGATTTAACCATGGCTACCAGCGATATCTCCAATTCTACTCACTCATCCCCAAAAACCCTGCCAAAACTGGGACTTTTCACCATGTTTCGCTTAGGACTCTTTCAAATGGGACTAGGTATTATGTCCCTGCTGACTTTGGGGGTTCTCAATCGGATTATGATCGATGAGTTAAAAGTTTTACCCTTTCTCGCCGCAGCTGCGATCGCTATGCACCAGTTTGTTAGTCCAGCGCGCATCTGGTTTGGGCAAAGATCCGATGGTAAAACTATTTTTAGTCATCATCGCAGCGGTTATGTCTGGATTGGGGCGGCAGTTTTTACCGCTTTAGCTTTTATTGCTTTGCAAGTAGTCTGGCAATTGGGACTTAGTATTCAAACTTCGGGATGGAGTACCATTTCCTACGCCTGGATTGCCCTCTTAGCCTTAATTTTCGCCCTCTACGGACTGGCTTTAAGCGCCAGTTCTACCCCTTTTGCTGCCCTCTTGGTGGATGTGTCCGATGAAGATAATCGATCGCAATTAGTTGGTATAGTTTGGTCAATGCTAATGGTGGGAATTGTCGTCGGGGCGATCGTTAGTTCTCGTTTGCTGGATACTCCCAATATCTGCGGTACAAATATTTTGACCTATGATCCGACCCAATCAGCCCCTATAGCCAATATTCCGCAACTACAGGCGAATATTAACCCCGTGTTCACGATTATGCCCGCTATCGTTTTCGGTCTCTGCATTTTGGCGACTTTTGGCGTAGAAAAAAAATATTCTCGTTTTAGTAGTCGGTCCACTCTTGTGCAAAGAGAGGATCAAATTACCTTCAAAGATGCCCTACAAGTTCTCACCGCTAGTCGGCAAACCGGTTTATTTTTCACCTTCCTGCTGATGATGACTTTGAGTTTATTTATGCAGGATGCAATTATGGAACCCTTTGGCGGCGAGGTTTTTGGGATGTGTATCGCCCAAACCACCCAATTAAACGCTTTTTGGGGAACCGGAACCCTTTTTGGTATTGCTGCCACGGGATTTATGCTCATTCCCCGCATCGGTAAACAAAAAACTACTAAATATGGCTGTATTTTTGCAACAATTTGTTTTATTCTCTTGATTTTTGCCGGCTTTTCTGCTAGTCAAAGTTTATTAAAATCAAGCTTGCTCTTTTTCGGTTTAGCTTCGGGAATGATTACTGCTGGGGCTACCAGTTTAATGTTAGATTTAACCGCTGCCGAAACCGCAGGAACTTTTATCGGCGCTTGGGGATTATCACAAGCGATCGCAAGGGGATTGGCCACGGTTTTAGGCGGTACGATTTTAAATATCGGTAAAGTTGTCTTTTCTAGTCCGGTTTTAGCCTACAGCTTAGTTTTCCTCGTGCAAGCATTGGGAATGCTCCTGGCAGTTTGGTTATTAAGTCGCGTCGATGTCAAGGAATTTAAGGAAAATGCCCGATCAGCGATCGCAACGGTGATGAAAGGAGAGATCGACTAGCAAAAGCAAGCAAAAGTAAGATAACAGGAGAATTAGCCCGATCGGGGGAAGTTGGTTAGCAGCTTTTTTCCTATCCTAAAAGTAGAGAGGAAAACGAAAGAGGAGGCTAAAACGATGAAAAGGACTTTAATGATTGCCCTAGGTTCCCTAGCTTCCTTACTGCTGATTAACCCCGTCGGTGCGGAAAATCCTCAACAGGTACAACAATTATTGAATACGCGGGAATGTCCGGGCTGTGATCTCCGCGGTGCAGATTTAAGGGGGGCGCATCTAATCGGTGCTGATTTGAGAAAAGCGAATTTACAGGGAGCTAATCTGGAGGAAGCTAACTTAGAGGGCGCAGATTTGACCGATGCCAATCTGGAAGGCGCAAATTTGACCGCAGCTTTTCTGACTAATGCCAGTTTGAATCAAGCTGATCTCGATGGAGTCAATTTCACCAGTGCCGTGATTTATGATGCCGATGTGACAGGTGCATCGATGGAGAGAATTAACTTGACAAATGCTCAGATTTATGGTACAGGCATCGCTGTTGGTGGTGGCAATCCCTAGATAGGGCGGGCTGAATAAGTATAAAAACCTTGTGGGGTAGGACTTTTAGACTTTTTCCCCAAAAAAGTGCCTTAGCTAGGGTCTGCTGAATAAATCTAAAAACCTTGTTGGGTAAGACTTTTAGACTTTTTGTCAATCAAAAAGTACCAGGCATGGGAGTGATCAGGGGGAAAATTCAGGTACTTTTTCTCTGAAAATTAGGTAGTTGACCACCTGAAAATCGGTAAAACCCATCCCCCATCCCCCAACCCCCAACCCCCAACCCCCAACCCCCAACCCCCACCGAAAAACTTTTTCAGCAGACCCTAGCTAGGAGTGATTGGGAGGAAAATTCAGCTACTTTTTTCCTGAAAATTGGTAAAACCCCACACCCCACACCCTACACCCCACACCCTGTCCCCACTAATGGGACTTAAACGCTCAACAAAGATCAAATCGAGTATAATCGTTACAGAGTAAGCACTTTACGTTGAGAAATCGGCGATGAAAGAGACAA
>NZ_JADBSA010000215.1:0-3217 GCF_020246945.1 Microcystis sp. M113S1
CCCAATCACTCCAAGGGTCGGCACTTTTTGAGGGAAAAAAAGTCTAAAAACCTTGTTGGATAAGGTTTTTAGATTTATTCAGCAAACCCTAAGTAGGTGGGTGGAATTAAATATAAGATGAACGTAGGTTGGGTTGAAGCATGAAACCCAACGCCCGATTATGTTACGAAGTGCGCTAACCCATCCTACAAATAATTGTGCCTCCCTACTTATTGAGAAGTCGCTGTTCTCCTCCTGATCGGTGATCACTGAAAACGTTTCCTGTTTTCCGTTGCCTAAAACTGGAGATTTTGTCGCTCCCCATTAAGATAACTGCTATAAATTAATTACTACCACTAAAAACAACTTCGGGGAATTTTAACTGTGCATCGGCCATGGGGATTTGTCGGCCTTGATTGCGTAACTCTTGCCAAAAATTAATTACTTCTGTGGCTTTGTTGAGAACATCAACGCGATCGGACTCATCAATCCAGTGTTTTGCTTCTAACTCCTCTTGCAGTTGCTGCCAAGCATCATTGCGCGGCCAGAAAAAATAAGCGGTGAGGGGGCTAGTTCCTTTGCCGACCACCTGATCTACAGCGATCGCTACGTTCTGATCTAACCACAATACTTTTAAAATAAACTTTGATTCGGAACTGACTGTCATTGTTAATCGTTAATCGTACAATTCTCGATTATATCATCTTTTGACTCAATTTTCCGCAGTCAATTTTTAACTATTTTTTGCTGTTTTTGCGCCAATAACCACTATGTTTCCCGAAACAGACTCTTTAGCTTCTAAACAAATCGGTGTGGCCGTAATTAGAGATGATCGAGATTTAATTTTAATCGATCGCCGTCTAGCCAAGGGACTCTTGGGCGGTTTTTGGGAATTCCCCGGTGGCAAAATCGAAGGCAATGAAACGGTACAGGAATGTATTAAACGGGAGGTATTAGAAGAAATTGGCATTGAAATCGCAGTGGATAGTCATTTAATCACCATCGATCACACCTATAGTCATTTTCGGGTTAATCTACAAGTATATAACTGTCGTTATCTCAGCGGCGAAGCGCGGGCGATCGAATGTGAAGAAATCCGCTGGGTAACTATCCAGGAACTAGATAATTACACTTTCCCCGCGGCCAATCAAGAGATTATCAGAGCCTTAAAAGACATGGTAAACTCGAAATGATTGCTGTTAATCGTCGAGTGATTATGCTTAATCCTTCTATTCGTCAAGAACCCCGCTACGAACCGGCCGCGGTTATTCCCCTAAAAAAAGACGCTTCCATTGTTGAGTGGTTAGAAAAAAATAATCGCATGATTCCCCGGGATAAAGTCGCGGAACCAGATCTCACTCTCGAAGAAGATGTGGAACTATCTGAACTCATGGATGTCGATGATATCGGTTATGATGACGACGAGGATGAATTAGTCTTAGATGAAGATTAATCCCGTCTTCTTTGGCAAATTTTCCCCTTATCTGGCGCTTTAGTCGTGAACGCTAACTTTTTTTCCGCTTCCATTCTTAAAAAACCCACTGGAACCCATCTCCTGATTCTACTAACGGGATTACTATTTCTGTTAGTAGTTTTTTTTCAGTCCACTAATTCCCTGTTACCCCCCCTGATGGCCACGACATTAATCAGTGGTGGTCTTGGTTGCTGGGTAGTGCCGATGCTGCGGCGCTTGAAAATGGGTCAGATTATGCGCGAAGATGGACCACAGGCTCATTTAAAGAAAGCAGGAACCCCGACAATGGGAGGCAGCTTTTTTGTGCCAGTAGCCCTTATTTTCGCTTTAATCTGGTCTAAATTCACTCCTAATGTGGTGGCGGTTGCTTTGCTGACTTTTGCTTACATGGGTATCGGTTGGTTAGACGATTGGCAAATTCTGCGTTATAAGTCGAATAAAGGCCTATCTCCCCAGATGAAGTTAATTTTACAGATAACGGGGGCGGCGCTTTTTTGCCTCTGGATGTTGGTCAATCAGGTGAGTACCGATATCACCCTTTGGGGTCGATTAGTGATTCCTTTGGGCTTTTTCTTCTGGATTTTGGCGGGATTTGTCCTTGTGGCTGAAAGTAACGCCACTAATCTCACCGATGGGGTGGATGGATTAGCGGGGGGAACAGCTGCGATCGCTTTTTTGGGTTTAGGTATTATTATCGCTCCTAGTCATCCGGATTTAGCGATTTTCTGCGCTTGTTTTAGTGGTGCTTGTCTAGGCTTCATTTTTCATAACCGCAACCCCGCTAAAGTGTTCATGGGTGATACGGGTTCCCTCGCTTTGGGAGGCGCTTTAGCTGCGGTGGGTTTAATTGCCGGACATCTCTGGGGATTATTTTTAATTAGTGGTCTGTTCTTTCTGGAATCTCTTTCGGTAATCGCTCAGGTTAGTTATTATAAAGCTACAAAAGGACCCGATGGCAAGGGCAAAAGATTATTAAAAATGGCTCCTTTTCATCATCATTTAGAATTAAGTGGTTGGACGGAAACCCGGATTGTGGGAGCATTTTATCTGGTTAATGCGCTTTTAGTTGTCTTGGCTATTTGGAGTAGTTAATTAGGCACTAAAGGAAAGACCACAACCACAGGTATTTTGGGCGTTGGTATTGGTAAAACGGAAACCACCACCCATGAGATCTTCTGAATAGTCTAATTTAAAAATTTGTAGGTAGCGATCGCTCTCAGGATCGACTAAAATATTAATACCCTGACTTTGATAAAAGCGATCGTTTTCTGCCGCAATATCGGTTAATTCGAGATGGTAGTGAAGTCCCGAACAACCACCGTTTTTTACGGCCAAACGCAGATAGGAACCCCCCAGGCGACGGCTTTGACTCCAACGTTCAATTTCTCTAGCGGCGGCGGGACTTAATTCGATCATTGTTTTTGAGACTATTGTAATAATAATATCAAGTTATTGTGAAGTTATACCATAGTTGTTGTCCAACTTTATGTTAAGAAATATGTGACTAATAAATGGCGGGAGTAGCTGACAATTTTTAACAGAGAAAACGGGTTTCTCCGAGAAACCCGTTTTCTAGGTGACTTAGAAGGAGAGCTTAGACACTTAAACAAAGAAATTACCCACCGGAATGCTTCCTAAAGCAGGTAAAGTGCCAGTAAATCCAGTGATATTTACTAATAAATCATTGCTGGATTGGAAGCCAGCCGTGCTATCATTAATAACGAGGTAAGTTCCAGCTATCGCACCGGTTGTTACCTGCACTAA
>NZ_JADBSA010000216.1:0-17974 GCF_020246945.1 Microcystis sp. M113S1
CAAAAAGGGACTAAGTACGGTAGGGCATACCGGAACTCACGCTTGGGGAGAGATTCCCTCTGGTTTGGTTGGATACGTCCTGTCAGATTAAGGAAACTCAATGAACCAAGAATCCCTCGCTTTTAGCGACGGGAGTGTCAATACGTGATGCTGGAATCGACACTATCCATGTTGGTGAAATAGGGATGTCTGAAGCTGAAGACTCAGACATTATCCAAAGGGCTAGAGACGAAGGACGGGTTGTTGCTACTCTCGATGCGGATTTTCATACATTGCTGGCACTTGATGTAGCGAATACTCCTTCAGTCATTCGCATTCGGGTTGAAAGATTACGCGCCCAAGCACTTACGAATCTTTTGAGGATTTAGAACAAGGATCAGCTATTACGGTTGAGCCAAGCCGTATTCGTATTCGTCGTTTACCATTAGTGTCTGATGTCTAACCGTTGCACACCGACCGTATTCAGTCTCTTGGTTGAGTCCAAGAAGTTACTAGCGGTGGGTGAACGGAAACGTTATGCTGACTGTGAATATTTCACATACAAGGTTAGGTTGACGACTGTTACCCAACACCTTTGAAACCAAGATTAAATGCTGTAGAATAGGCATTGGATGGATTTTCTAGATTGCCGTGAGCGAAACCGTCTATATTGAAACCAGTATTATTGGTTATCTAACAGCCAGATCGACCAAAAACCTGATTATTGCGGGGAATATCGAAACAACACGAGACTGGTGGCAAAATCGTCGTAATGATTTTGTTCTCTATATTTCACAGGTTGTTTTGGTTGAAGTAGCCAAAGGAGATGCTGAGATTGCTTTGAAACGATTAGAAATTCTCAATGAATTGCCCTTGGTTGAACTCAATCAGGCTGTACGCAACTTGGCAACCCAGTTTCTTATGCGAAGCAATCTTCCTCCCAAAGCTTCTGATGATGAGGTTCACATTGCTGCGGCGACTGTCCACGGGCTAGATTACTTGTTAACATGGAACTGTAAACATATTGCCAACGCTCAAATTCAGAGGAAGTTGGCAGAGATCAGTCTTGATTTGGGATACGAGTTACCCATAATTTGTACTCCTTACGAACTTTTAGGAGATTATAACGATGTGGCAAGATGAAATTTTGGATGAAATTCATAAATTTCGAGAAGAACACGCTAAATCCTTTAACTACGATTTGGATGCAATGTTTGTAGATTGGCAAAAAAGACAAGCAGAAAGTGGCAGGCAGGTAGTCAGCTTACCACCAAAGCAAGGTCTAACAAGTCGTTGGAGCCGACCAAAACAGGATGAACCACAAGAATCTCAAATCTAATCGTGGCGGCTCAACTTAGCCGTTATACTGAATCGTTTTTTAATAGCATGATTAACTGCCAATCCCACTTGAAAAACCCGCTCCCTTCCCCCCACTTCCCACTCTCCTATACCTTTTAAAGAGGATTTAGTATGACTATCTGGATTACTCGTTAAGACTGTCTATGAGCAGGGAGCAGGGAGAAAAAACCTGACTACTGACTGAAAGCTGATCACCGACAAAACCTATCCCAAAACGATCGAATCGCGCAGGGATTGAATTTCCTCGGTTTGTAAACGCGCCCCAAAAGTAGAAACCACCCGCGAGGCTGCCAGAGAAGCGAGATTTCCCGCTCCTTTGTAACCCATACCGTGGGTAATACCGTAGAGAAACGCACCTGCATACATATCCCCCGCACCGACGGTATCGATCGCCTGTACGGGATGGGGGTCAATTTCCAGGAGATTTTCGCCATCATAGATTAAAGAACCACTGGCACCCCGGGTGATAGCGAATCCTTTGGCAATGGTTTTAAAATAGGCGATCGCTGACTCGATTTCCTCGCTGCCGGAAATAGTCAAAGCTTCCGACTCATTAGCGAAAACGAAATCTAACCCCTTTCCGATCATTTCCAGTAATCCCTCCCGGAAGAAGATCGCCATATTGGGATCCGACAGGGATAAAGCGGTTTTGACTCCAGCAGCCTGAGCAATTTCTCGCCCTTTAATAGCGGCAGCTTTGGCAGTGGGAGAGGTGACGAGATAACCTTCGAGATAGAGATAATCGGCATTAGCGATCGCTGAAGGGACTAATTCTCGTTCGGAAATTTCCCCGGTGATGCCGAGAAAAGTATTCATGGTGCGATCGGCATCAGGAGTCACGAAAACTAGACATTTTCCCGTGATTCCCACCTCTTTTTCGCCACCGTGTTCATTGGTATGCAAACCACAGGCGCGCAGATCTTGTAGATAAAACTTGCCTAATTCGTCATTACCCACTTTACAGGAATAGAAACCTCTACCCCCCAACTGAGCGATCGCTACTAGGGTATTAGCCGCCGATCCGCCACCGCTGCGTTTACAATCAAAAGCCAATTTTTCCATCAACTGGGTTTGACGATTTTCGTCCACCAGCGTCATCACTCCTTTATCGATGCCCAATTCTTGCAGTAATTCAGGAGAGACTTGAAATTCCATATCGACGAGTGCGTTACCGATCCCATAAACGTTGTATTGTTTGCCCATAATTTAGTCGATCGCCTAAAAATACTTTGTTACTGATAGTAGGGAAATAAGGAGCAAAAAGCTAGGGGCTTTTTTCAGCCAGAAAATACCATAATCAAAAATAATGGGTGTGCTAGTCTCACACCCCCAGTAATTTGTGTTAAGTTTTGTTTAACCAAGCAACTTTAAGCCTCATCGTAGGCTTCTAGATCCAACAGATAAAGATAAGATTCGGCTAATTCCTGCCTTTGAAAAGCGATCGCTCGCAACAGATGCCAATCCCGCAAAGCCTCGAAGGGGTTGCTATACTCATCTTTTTCTAGTCGTTCGGCTAAAGAAGCAATATCAGCGGCGGTATACTTGGCAATATCTTGATCAGTGAAGCTTATAACTGTCATTTCTGCACCTTCCTCGACCTTTGTTCTATTTCTAGCCTAACATATATTCTGAGTTGAAAAAATGCCTTCCCCGCCAAGTTAAGAACTGTAAATGGAAGGTTCACTGTGGTACAATTCCAGAAAAAAAGCTATTTTTAGTTGATCTTCTATGAAAACAGCCCTCATTACCGGTGCTTCTACTGGTATCGGTGTCGTCTTTGCTCGTCAACTTGCTCAACGGCAAATGGAGCTAATTTTAGTCGCTAGATCCAGAGATAAACTAGAACAATTAGCGGCGGAATTAGAGGAACAATACGGGGTAAAAGTGACAGTTATCGTTCAAGATCTGACCGTTGCCGGGGCGGGAAAGCTAGTATATGATACGGTGAACCAAAAAGGAATCAACGTCGATTTACTGGTAAATAATGCTGGTTTTGGTGATTATGGTGCTTTTAGCGAGCAGGATTTAGCCCGACAGTTAGAAATGATCCAGTTAAATAATCTGGTACTGGTGGAATTAACCCACTATTTTCTCCGTCCGATGCTTGCCGGCGCCGGGGGGGCAATCATCAATGTTGCTTCCATTGCTGGGTTTCAACCGCTGCCCTATCTTTCCGTCTATGCGGCGACAAAAGCCTTTGTCCTCAGCTTTAGCGAGTCTCTCTGGGCAGAAAATAAAGACAAAGGCGTTAAAATTCTCGCTCTTTGCCCCGGTCCGACGGAATCGAATTTTTTTGAGGTAGCCCGATTTCCCAGGGCTTTTATGGGCAAAAACGGCCGGTTAGATTCGGCGGAAGTGGTGGTACAAGAGGCTTTAACCGCCTTGGCAAACAAACGCCCCAACGTGGTAGCCGGTAAATTTGCTAATAAAATTATCGTCAATCTGCCCCGTTTTTTACCCAGAAGTTGGATTGTGTCTTTGCTAGAAAAGCAATTCAAGGTATAACTAGAATCAAGCTAATTAGAGCAATTGCTGATAGGATTTTAAGGGAATACCTGTACGGTTTCTCACTTCGATCGCCGAACGATAGACACCGTTTTTTTCTCTTTCGGCGACAATTTTATCGGCCAGGGAAAAGTCAAGACCGAGATTGACTAATTCCTCAACGGAGTGGTAGTTTAAACAACGCCAAGAAACGTCAACTTCTTGGCGAATATCGTAGGCAAAGATAATCAAAGGTTCCAATTTTTTGAGATAATTTTCTGGTAGGCCAGCCAAGAAGTGTAATTCTTCTAAATGGGTAAAAATATGTCCTTCATTACGGACAGAAACGATATCATTGGCATAGACAATCGGCAACCCTAATTTATGAACCAGATCGTTGGTGGAACAGCTGTTAATATCAATTTTTTCGAGAGGAGATGATGACTGTCTGGAATCGGTTCTATTTGCCGAAGCTATTGGATGGGAATTAAGCTGTTGACGGATGTATAAACCCAGGCCGATTTGGGCAAACCAAATTACGATAAAAGACTCTTGTGTAAGGAAAATAAGGGAGATAATTGTCAAGGCAATGCCGACGGATAACCAACTTTGGTTATTAGTTTTTTTGCCAGCATTAGCAATGGCAAGCCCACCGAAAACTGGGACTAAAGATAGCCAGATCCACTCAGAAGATTCGGGAGGGCGAGGAGAGAGATTAGACATATTTTTTTAAAGAGAATCTAAATATTTTCTGCGTTTTTCTTCGTATTCTTCAGCAGTAATAATTCCCTGATCATAAAGTTTTTTAAGCTGGAATAAAGTAGCAGTTTTTTGCTGACCTGATTCCGGCAGTCCTCGCTCTCTACTACTGGTGAGATAGTTAGGATTGTATTTAGCATCAAAAGCTTGATCTGACATGATGATTAAACCAATAAATTCAAAAAAAGCAATGATGCCGGGGATAAAAGTCCAGAAGAAAAGTAGATAGAGAACACCTGCCAAATTCTCCCCTAGATAAAACTTATGGATGCCAAGATAACCGAGAAAAAAGGCTAGTAAAGCCGCTATAGTTCTATTTCTCATAATTTTTGAGATTTCCCTAATTTAGCCAGAAGAAAGTATAAAACCACGATGCCTGTCTGTAATTCCAAGAGAGTAATATAACCCTTGACTAGATAATTTAATTCTAGGGAGGAATTAAAGGCAAAAACTAGCACACCCAAGACTAAAAAAGGCAGTAAACGCCAGCCAGACTTGGGTATTTTTATTCCCGTACTATTAACCTGATTCATGGGCTAATTCTCTAGGTTGGTCTTTTTCGGTGATAGTCGCAAAATCGATCTTTGTCAAGGGGTGGTTTGATTAACTTTTAGCATCTCAACGAGGATATTATGGGCATCTTTGGCTGATTCTAGGGTGCGCTCGAAAGCTATTCTAATTGTTTGACTCTCCCCTAATTTTTCTACTACTAAATCCATGCCTTGGGGATCGATGGAGAGCATTTGAGCGGTTTCTGCATCGGTAATATTACCGTAAACTTGAGCGTAGAAAAGCACGGCATCACCGTGATCTTTGTTCATGTGTTTACAGATGCGATCGCTAATGGTGGGAGTGATAGTTTCAGACATAATATTCTCGAAAAAAATCGATAATAAGGTGGGGACGGATAAAAGCCAGTTCTAAATCGAGGCAAATGGGGGGGGATATTAGTTAGGGTAGCTTAATTAATCGCTAATTGCCAGATAATTTGAGCTTGGGGATGGCAGGTATCAATAATAAGTTTAATATTATTTTCTTGACAAAAATCCTTAATTGTGCATTGATCTAATTGTCCCACTGAAGGTCAATCGGGGTACAGAGTAAGATCCGGGGCTACCCGCGCAGTTAAATTGCCTGTTGAGATGAGACAAGAGGCAACAGTAAAGGGATTGGGTGAGATTCAGCTAATCGGATAGGTGGTTAAAATGCCTCTTAGCTTAAAACCCCACACCCTGCCCCCAGAAAAAACTTTTTCAGCACACCCTATATATTTTATCGTTCACAACCGACAACAGAAGCGGTGTAGGTATTACCGATGTGCTGAATACCATTGACAAAAAGATTGACTAAAAAAGGTTGATCATTTGCCCGTACTGTGGCAGTAATTGTTAAGGGTTTATCGGGTTCGATTCGTACTCCATTAGTATTAAAAAATTCCTCGTTAGTTTGATCGCTATACTTGAGAAACAGCCGGATATCAAAGGAGGCAGCCCGGGGGACAGAAACCGTAACGATAAACCTCTGAAAACTTCTACCCCCCGGAACTGCCCAATCGGTATTCCAATTATTACGAGTTATGATAACACCGAAAGGACCTGGAACAGTGGGTTGTGAGACGGTTTTCGTAACTTCACTACCTTCACCCCCTAATAGAGAAAGTGGCCGACAATTTTGCGCGGCTGCCGGTAGATGTGAGCTTAATAATACCGCCGATAGACCCAATAAGCCAGTGATAGAAGTTAATTTCATCATTGATTTCGTCTCCAATTAATAGAACCTATCCAAAAATTATAGATGATCATGACGCTAAAAAAACGGCGATTTAGCTTAATTGAGGCCAATTACTGAAAAAAATGCCGATAATCAACCTGAATTCTCAAAAACGGGTTTAAAATTGATTCATAATTTCCATATAAATATGTTCTAACTGTATCGTCTGACGGGCGATAGAATCAATATTAATGCCGTCGAATGCCCGAATAATCTCGCTTAATTCTAGATGTTCATGTAACCAAAAAGCTAAATCTTTTCCGTAAAATTTGGGAGTAAATCCTAATTGTTTACCTCGATTTATTGCCGCTTCTTGATCCTGGGTATCCATGATAATAATTTCTTTCGCAGGAATGTGTTGACGCAGCTGATTTAAATTACCTTCGGCAATAATACGACCTTGTTTTAAAATCCCGATACGTTGACAGAGACGCTGTGCTTCATCGAGGAGATGGGTAGTTAATAAAATTGTCATTCCCTGGCGCCGTAATTCTCCGATTAAATCCCAAATTTCATAGCGAGATTCGATGTCTAAACCGGTAGATGGTTCATCAAGAATTAATAATTTTGGCTGATGAACAATAGCCACGGCAATATTCATCCGGCGCTGCATTCCACCGCTTAAGGTTTCCACTGGACTACGGGCGCGATCAAGCAAATTTACTGCGGATAAACTGGCTTTAATCCGATGACGACGCTGGGTGCGATCGAGTCCATAAATCTGAGCAAAAAAGTTGAGATTTTCCTCACAAGTAAGGGATTTGTACAATAAATTTTCTTGCGGGGCAACCCCAATTAATTCTTTAGTAACTCTGGAAATTGGCAAATAATTAAAGGTAATTTCTCCCGATGAGGGTTTTAATAAATTACAAATTAAGTTAATAGTGGTGGTTTTTCCTGCACCATTAGGACCGAGTAAACCGTAAATTTCCCCCGCTTCAATATGAAAGTTTAATTGATCTAATACTAAGCGTCTTCCGTAATTTTTTTTGACATTATTAATAGTCAGCATTTGTAATAAAGTAATAAGGATAGTCAGGAGTCAGGATTAGGGAGTGGGAGACATGGGAAGACAAATTAATCAATACTCTTGCCTTTTCTAACTGATAACTGATAACTGATAACTGATAACTGATAACTGATAACTGATAACTGATAACTGATAACTGATTTACAGTCGGCGTTCAAGGTTTAACATTTGTCGATAGGTAAGCCAACCACCTGCTACCATAGCTAGAGCAAAAAGACAGAGAAAACGAAAATGAGAGCTAATATCTTGCAGATTTTCGCCCTTTGCCCAAACAGCAATTAAAGCTTCATTCATGTGGTAGATCGGGTTATATTTAGCCAGAGATAGAATATTGTCGGGGAATAAAGCAGTTGGGAGAAAAACGCCGCCTAAAATTAATAAAGGAACCCCAAAAGTTCCCACCAAAGCATTAACATCTTCTGTTCTTTTCGCCAGTTGAGTACCGAGGATAAATCCTAAACCCACATAGGCGGTGATACTAAGAAAAATAATTAATAATTCTAGAGGAATTGAGCCTTTAAAAGTGGCTCCATACTGTTTAGCAATAGAATAAACTAAAACTGTCTGACAGGCGGCAATCGCACAATGGGCGAGAAAAATGCCGATAAAATAGGAAACACCGCTTAAAGGCGATAAAAATAACCGTTTAATCGTTTGTTGTTCCCTTTCTGCTACTACCGTCGCCACGGTTCCCCCCAAACAACTAAAGAAAAGTGCCGCCCCGACGAGGGTAGGAGGAGTAGCCAGAGCCATTGCCTCGGCAAGCTCAATTTTGCCTTTTTCTGCCATAATATAGCCATTTAAGAGCAGGACAAGGATCGGGAAAATGCCCCAGAGGATTAAGCTACGCCCGCGCCGGATTAATTCCACTAAAATTCGTTGAGCGATCGCTAAAATTTCCTGCCAATATTTCATAGAATGTTAGTGTAATTGTTTCTCCCTGTAGAGAAATAAGTTTTTCTACTTTCGACTTAGGCTTATTGTAAGTGTTCCAGAGCTTGATCGGCGCGCAATTTTACCACTATTTCCGCTTCTGTCTCCCGAATCTGTCCTAAAAGTTCCCGAATCGCCCTGCGAAATGCCACCGCCGCAGTTCCTAACCCCTCCAATCCAACGATCGCCGCATATCTAACCACCCACTCTGTATCCCCTTGCAAAAGTTGCTTCAGTGCCGTAAAAACTGCATTCTGAGCCTCAGAAACCCGACTTTCCTCCAAATCAGACCAAATTATATTTCCTAAGCCTCTAGCCGCCCCCCGCCGCACGCTAAAGGAAAAATCACTCACCGCCGCCTCAAGCAATAAGTCCAATCCTCGCACATCGCCAATTCCCGCTAGGGCGCGGGTTGCCCAAGCTCTCGCCCCATAATTATAACCGTCTAGGTTGGCCAGTAAATAGGGAACCGCCGCCTTGCCGATGGCGATTAAACCATCCACGGCTGCCACGGAGGCACCGGGGTTGTTATATCTTAGGACATCGGTGAGGGTGGGGATTGCCGCTTCACTTTTAGCCGCTGCTAGATTTTCTACGGCTGTCAGCAACCCGTTAGCTGAGTCGGCTTTTTCGACGGCAATAATTAAAGTTTCAACGGTAGGAAGCATTGGTTATCAGTAGAGGGGATGAGGGGTTAGGGGTGTGGGGTGTAGGGTGTGGGGTGTGGGGTGTGGGGAGAAGGGAGAATAAATAAAAATAATCTCCTGACGACTGATTCTTATGTCCTAACCCCACTAACAAACTTTTAAAGATAATTTTATCGCCAAACTTTTTTCTGTAAAATCTGACTAATTTCTTGGGGAAAAGGACAATCATCGGGAAAGTTAAAGGATCGATAATCGGGGTTATCTCGCAAGCTTTAGCAGCGAGTAACCTCCGTTATTGTACCAAAGAATCCATACCGTCCGCTACACTAGGGGTGTCAAGCTGTTTACTAAGGCCGTAGGGAAGTTAAAATCCCATTTTGGGATTATCCTAAAATAGGTTTATGTTGGAATTGTTAACTTCTGTGCTAATTAAAGCACGATGAAATCTATTTTTAGCCCAGAGTACCATGTCTTTCGTCGATGCCTGATCGCCGCTCGTAAGGATGCGAATTTAACGCAAGCAGCCCTCGCTAAAGCCATCAAAAAGCCGCAATCTTTCGTTGCCAAATACGAAAATGGTGAAAGAAGATTAGATGTCGTTGAGTTCCTTCTGGTTAGTCGTGTAATCGGTGTAGATCCTTGCGAAATTTTAAGGCAAGTTGAGCAAGCTTGTCAGCCCACATCTTCTGGGGAAGGGTTATGAATACAGAAGATGTTATTAGCCTTGCATCGCAATATCTAGATGATTTGTCTGGACATAGATTTGACCTATTAGACATTGCTAGACCAATATCGGTTGCTGCAGCAGTTAATTTAGCCAAAGTAATTTCAAAGCTATCACCACTATTGGGAAATCTGATTGAATTTAACACTGTTGAGTTTTTGAATAAGCAGGAAATATTTGCGCCGTTTGGTGAATGGAAAAGACAAGATCCAGGATTTCCTGATACTGTCTTCATGGGTAGCATCCAGCCTACCCCCGGATTAGAAATAAAAGCATGGTTCCCATTAGCTACTGAAATAACAGCCCGTTTCAAAGATAGTCAAAATCATTTTCGGTTTGATCAAACCTACGTTTCCCTAATAGCTTGGCTGCCCGAAGCGGTAATTTATGGCAAACCCAAGATTCTAGATGTATGCGTTGTCTCTGGCTTTTCAGTGGCTAAAGCGAGAGATGACCACTATCATAATCCTCCTGATTACCTTGTTCTAGAACCTGAAGATACAACCCAAAGAACAGCAAATTTGCAGCAAACAAATACTAATGGATACAAATTTCAAGGAACGGATGAAGAACTATTTCAAGCTCAAGAAATAGTTAATTCTTGGGGAAATGATGGAAGAATTTATCAGCCTACACAAGAGTATCAAATGCTCTTACGGGAACTGATCACTCGCTTCAAATACAGATTAGACACCAATTTTGCTAAAATGGACAGGATTGTACATCCAGGAATTGAGGATTTTAAAAAGCGTGTTTATCGAACACAGTTCTCTGGAATGGAAGTTGGACAGTGGAACAGGCTTTTAGCTAGTCGTCGAGAGGAGTTAATTAAATCTGCTTTCAGGGAACACCTTGGCATTAAAGAAGGGAACATTGATGAACTACTTGACTAAACCTTTTGACTCCATAATAGAAATAAGTTTCGTCAATTTCACAAGCGAAAGCTTTTCGATTCAGGATATTGGCAGCTAAAGAGGCACTGAAAAGCCCCCCAAATGGTTCCCAAACCACATCCTGTTGCTCACTTGAAGCTTCAATAATTAATTTCATCAGATCCAGTGGCTTTTGATTTAAGTGAACAGCTTTACCATCCTGAGACTTAATTCGTTCATCATCGCGCAAAGCTGAACGATCCCAAACATTTGTAAAACCATGAGGGCAATTAAATTTAGAGCGCATCTTCTCCCACTCTTTACCTGTTAAAGGACGCTGGCCATTTTTAGAAAAATAGGGTTTTCCCTCTGGGTTTCCGTGTTCGTTGGCATAGAAAACTAATTTTTCAAACATTTCCGGTGGGGGAAAATACCATAAATGTCCTTGATCAAAATATTTTCTTGTTGCCGCATCTGCGACACCACAAGCTAAATTAGCTTGACGCAAAGGTAAGCCCGATCTTAACCATTCCTTTCGGAGCCATTCTTTAAGTGTTAAGTCAGCAATTTTGACTTCTCTAACGTATTGGACGCAAACCTCTGTAACAACTGGAAAACGCCTTATTTTTTCTGTGTTGACATTACCTGCAATATGACCTTTTCCTTTATTCCATATATTACAATTAACATATCGCCAACCAAATTTCTCAAGTATTGGATGTACCACAGCCCAGCCAATTTCTGAGTTCCAAAACCAAAGAGTTGTATTTGGCAAGGCCAACTTAGACCAAGCTTCCACATGAGGTTCATACCATTCAGGTAAGTCAAGATGATCTGATGTATCACCTTCAAATCCTAAAAGACCGTAGCCTCCGTCTGAGATTATTACTATAGGTTGTTCCCAAGAATCATAATGTTCAATGCTATTACCAAGACTCAGACTAACACTGCTGTTATTCCAAGCTGAAAAAGCCAGTTTCTCAGTAAGTTGGACAGTTTTTCCACGCCCAACAGTGCTTGTTGCTTTATTCTTTTTTATACTTGGCAGGCTATGGGAAGGCTCAGGTATATCCATGGATTTTTTTATCGTCTTATAAACAGTATGAATATCAATACTCTATCCTGTTTTAGGATATTTGGCTACCCCATAAACCAATGACCTAGAAACTTAGCCTAAGACTACCAAACTTTCTATCTCCTCGCTCAAGTTTTCCCAGTCAACTTGATCAAAGTTTTTTTGTTTTAACAGAGTGATTGTTTCGTTTAGCCAGCCGACATAATCAGTTTGAGTGATCATAAAACCTCTGGATTTTATGAGTTTGAATTTTCATATAAAATAACCAATTATTTACAGCATTTCTCATAAAGATGAAGTATGAACTGAGCGGACATCGTCTCAGAGTTGACCGTCTCCTAACCCCACCAACAAACTTTTAAAGATAATTTTATCGCCAAACTTTTTTCTGTAAAATCTGACTAACTTCTTGGGGAAAAGGACAATCATCGGGAAAGTTAAAGGATTGATAATCGGGGTTATCTCGCAAGCTTTTTAAAGCCGTGCCATAGCAATCTAAAAATACTTGATCCCAGTAGGTTTTTAAACTAGGAGAATCGCTCAAAAGTTCTTCTAGTTCCCGTTGACTGCGCCCGATAGTTTCTTGCCAACCTCGATAATCTTGAACGTAATCAGTATAGCAGAGTTTGAGGCAGTGTTCTAAGATGGTGGTTAACCGGTTGCGGAGTTCACGTTTTTGACTTCTGCCCAAACTTTCTATCTCCTCGATCAAGTTTTCCCAGTCAACTTGATCAAAGTTTTTTTGTTTTAACAGAGTGATTGTTTCGTTCAGCCAGCCGATATAATCAGTTTGAATTAGCATAAAAACTCTGGATTTTATCCGTTTGAATTTAGATACAAAATAACCAATTATTGATTATAATAAACCATCCATTAAAGTGAGAATTTCGGAGAGATTTTCCTTGCTAGAATTAGTTTTTAGATGGGTTTCTAAAAGTTCCTTGAGAGCAACCAGTTTCAGACTATTTTCCGCCAAAGTATTAGCGATCGCAGGGGCGGCCGGCAGATAACCCGTAGCGCCTAAATCCATTAAAGCAGAACGACGCAGCTGTAATTCTTCCCCTTGCAAGGCATTAATCAGAATATCGCCATAGTGGGGGTTAGCCGTGAGTTGATAGAGGGCGCGGGCAGCCGCATAACGCACTTTTTCGACGAAATGCTGTAAAAACGGTTCGATGAGGGGAATCGCTTCCGTTGCTTGCAGGGTTCCCAAGGCTTCGATAATCGCTTCGTAGGGTTGGACTAAATGGGGTTTTCCCGCCACTAAAACGGCCACTTCGATGCCACCCTCTAATAGTTGCTTTAAAGGTGCGATCGCGCTTCGATCCTGAAGCATTTCCAATGCCTGGGCGGCCGATTCGCGCACATAATAATCTTCGCAGTCGAGACAGGCAATCAAAGCGGGAACACAACTGAGATCATCTAATTTCCCTAAAGCGCTGGCGGCATTGCGTCGCAGGGGATAACCGCCATCGGGAGTGCGATCGCTTTCGTCCTCTAAAGCGGCAATTAACGCCGAAATCGCCTCCGGTTGACGAACGCGGAATCTACCCAACCACCAAGCAGCATAATAACGCGCTCCTAGGTCTTCTCTTTGCTGGATATTAGCGATCGCTTGTTCAACAGTATAGGCCGGATTATCGACGGCAGCAGAGTAAGAATCGCTCATAGACAAGTGAAAATAGGTGTTGGGGTATGGGGTGTGGGGTGTGGGGTGTGGGGTTTTGGGGTGTTGGGGGTTGGGGGTTGGGGGTTGGGGGTTGGGGGTTGGGGGTTGGGGGTTGGGGGTTGGGGTTTTGGCGTTTTAGGGTGTTGGGGGTTGGGGGTTGGGGGTTGGGGGTTGGGGGTTGGGGTTTTGGCGTTTTGGGGTTTTAGGGTGTTGGGGGTTGGGTGTTGGGGGTTGGGGGTTGGGGGTTGGGGGTTGGAGGTTGGGGGTTGGGGGTTGGGGTTTTGGGATTTTGGCGTTTTAGGGTGTTGGGGTTTTGGGATATTAGTTGAATTTCCCCATTTCCCCATTTCCCTAATCCCTATCCCCTATCCCCTATCCCCTGATAACCGACTCAGTTTTTCATAGTTCCCGCGCCATTGCCAATACCAGAATAAATTAAACCCCGTTGAGCATCGAGACTAATGATCACCCCTTCGCGGATAATTTTCGTGGCATCTTTAACCCCGACAATCACAGGAATACCCAATTTTAACCCGATAGTAGCGGCGTGATTGTTCATGGCGGTATCTTCGGTGATAATTCCGCCAGCTTTCCGCATCATATCCACATATTCGGCGCTGGTGGTGGGAACGACTAAAATCTCCCCACTACTAAAACTACCCACTTCTCGGGCATTATGGGCTACCCGCGCCCGGCCCCTAGCCACACCCTGGCCGATACCCGTACCCTTGCCCAAAAGGGATTTTACCACTTCCACCTTAATTAAATCCGTGGAACCGGCCACCCCTTGCAGAGTTCCCGCCGTCATCACCACTAAATCACCATCCGCTAGGAGGTTATTTTCCTGGGCGAGATTCATCGCCACTTGAAAAGTTTGGCTAGTGGAGGGTAAATCGAGCAATAACATCGGTTTTACGCCCCAAACTAGCTGTAACTGCTGTGCCACTTCCCGATGGGGAGTAACGGCTAAAATCGGGGTTTTGGGGCGAAATCTGGAGACATTACGGGCAGTAGAGCCGGTTTTTGTCAGGGTAATAATTGCCGCTGCCCCCAATTGTTCGGCAATTTGACTGACTGCCGAGGAAATAGCGTTAGGAATCGATTGTTTATTGTTAGAGCGAGCGGCACTATTGATCTGTTCCCGTTCGATCCTTTCGGCAATGCGGGCCATAGTTGCCACTGCTTCGATGGGATAATGACCCACAGCCGTTTCATTGGAAAGCATGACCGCATCAGTGCCATCTAAAATCGCATTAGCCACGTCCGAAACCTCGGCGCGGGTGGGACGAGGATTACTGGCCATACTGTCAAGCATTTGAGTGGCGGTGATAATCGGGATGCCTAGCTGATTAGCGGTATTAATCAGGCGTTTTTGCAGGATTGGCACGTCTTCGGCTGGTAATTCTACTCCTAAATCTCCCCTAGCCACCATCACACCATCACAGAGGGATAAAATTGCCTCCATTTCCTCGATCGCTTCGTGTTTTTCAATTTTAGCGATTACGGGGATAGATTTACCCGCACTGGCGATTAATTCTTTAATTTCGAGGATATCTTGGGGATTACGCACAAAACTAAGGGCAATCCAATCCACATCCCACAGCAGTCCGAACATTAAATCTTTTTTGTCCTTATCGGTTAAAGCTTTCACCGACAGATAGACGTTGGGAAAATTTACCCCTTTATTACTGGATAAGACACCCCCAACCACTACACGACAGGACAGGTCTCCTTTCAGGCGATCCACTGATTCCACCCGCATTTCGACTTTACCATCATCGAGGAGAATTCTGGAACCTTCCGGGACTTCTTGGGCCAGAGAGGGATAGCTAATGGAACTTATTTCCTGATTACATTCCACATCCCTAGAAGTAAGGATAAAGGGTTCCCCCGGTTTCAGGGTGATCGACCCACAGGCAAATTTACCTAAGCGAATTTTTGGACCCTGTAGATCCTGAAGGATGCCAATGGGTTGATTGAGTTCAAAGGCTAACTGACGGATCAGGTTAATGGTGTGACGATGGTAATCGTGATCGCCATGGGAAAAGTTTAATCTAAAAGTCGTCGCCCCCGCCTTGATCATCTGACGTAATGTTTCCTTATTTTGCGAGGCTGGGCCAATCGTGGCCACAATTTTAGTGCGACGGGGGAAAGACAGAGAGTGCATAGATAAGCAACTAAATAGGCGAAGTAAGTATAGCGGCGTTTGGTACGCTTCGCCCATCTTCTCATAAATGGTTATATCCAGTGAAAAGTTAAAAGTAAAAAAACGGTGAGATCTACAAATCCCACCGTTTTTTCGAGTCCGTCAACTTAGCTTAGAAACGGAAAGTTGTCCGGATGACACCGACCAAAATGGAGTTACCTTCGTTGTTAGCGTTGAAGACCGCATAGGCACCGGGGGTAATCAGGATGTTTTTGGTGACTGGGAACTTATACTGAGCTTCTACCATGTAAGAGGTGCTGCTTTCTTTATCGGAACGGGGTACTTGACCACCACCTAAAGAAAGGGCCGCACCTTCGGCAAAGAGATCGAGGACGGAAAGATTAAGGTTCCAAGACCAGATACCAGTGTTATTATCTCCGATCGCATTATTAACACCAGTGGCCGAGGCATCGGCGTAACCAGCCCATGCCCCTATATTTAAGACTCCAGGGATAACTTGGGCACTACCCTGTAAACCAAAACGGTTAGCTACAGTGGCAACGTTACCGAAGGGACGCTCAGTCAGAGGGCTGCTGACGTTACCGAATAAACCAGAACTCATACTGGCTGCAGTTTGATAACTGCGAACATAGACGAAGTTAATATCGGCAAATTTGATGAAGGAGAAACCAACCTGAGCACCAGCACTGTAGGAACCGTTAAATAAACCGCTACCAGGGTTAGGATTGCTGGCTCCATTAGTGCCACCACTAGCTAGGTAGGTTCCTGTGACTTGGAAAACATCCCCGATATTGAATCTGACCGCCGCACCCACACCATCGGGACCACGGAAGACGATGTTATTGTAGCGTTGACCGCGAGATAAAGCACCTGTACCGCTATCGGCGAGGAAGGGATTAGCAGTGATGAAAACGTCATCTAGGTTTAACTCGTTAGCACCAACCCAAATGGTGATTTTACCGAAGGGAGTATCGATGGGAGCGCGGTAGAACAAGTCATCGATGGTGACATCGTTGTCCCGGCCGTTATCGTATGCTAGACGAGTCATGTTGGTTCTCGTCGGACCGTTTTGGTTGAAAGTGTTGTTAAAGTTACCCGCTTGTAAACGGGTTCTTAACATATCCTTACCAGTGAAGCTGGTTTCAAAGTTGAGTCGTACCCGATTATTAAATACTGTTTGAGTTTCATCTTGATTGCTGCCCGCAGTCACCGTACCGTCAGTATTGTTAATGGAAGCTTGACCACCCCAGCTATCGGCGATACTGAAGATTACCTCACCTCTGAGTTTGGTGGTGGTGGAAAATTGATTGTTTTCCAAGAAAGAAACGCGCTGTTCCAGGTTATCTACTCTAGCGCCTAAAGCCGCTAGTTCGCTTTCAAATTCAGCGACAAGACGTTTTAATTTATCGATATCTTCTCTGAGTACAGCGACACCATCTTGAATTAAACGTTCCATGACGTTTAAACAAGCGTTTAAACCGGCGGCAAATTCCCAACGGGTGGTAGCACGATCGCCTCGGAAGGTACGATCAGGATAACCGACGATACAACCATAACGCTCTACAAGGCTTCTTAATGCTTCGTAGGCCCAAGCGGTGGGAGATACGTCCCGCAGTTGGTTAACGCTAGTCACCTGGGACATGGAACCCTGATAAACACCCGTATTAATCTGCTGACTATTTTGGGCGCGCTGAATGCGATCGAGTTGTTGTTGCGCTACTGGATCAACCTTGAGTTGAGGTGTCCCCGGCATAGTCTGAGCCACTGCGCTGCCAGCAGCCGCTACGGAAGCACCTAATACTAAAGGAGTTACCTTTACTAAATTCTTGAATAGTTTTGACATGGGTCAATCCTCACACCTTATTCTATGGATTGAATGGACTATGAATACAAACAGACTATATGTTTAGCCTGAATTATACTCACATTCTATGCTAATTCCCTCTTGGCTAGGTTAAGTTAATTTTATGATATGACAGAAAAATTTCTGTCTGATCTTATTAAGATTAGGACTTACGCACTTGACAAATTAACTATGATGTGAATCAATGAAAATCCCTCCTTTCAGACTTGCGGCGATTAACTTCCCAACAAGAGCGATCGCTCAAAAGCCATCAAGAAATCAGGTTAAAATGCTCGAAACCCTTGCACCACATTTAGTCAATCCTGTCAATAGGCAAAACCTAAAGATTTTGTTAAAATCTCAGCCATCAGCCTTTTCAGTGATCAGTTATCAGATGTGAGTTTTCAGTTCACTGATTGGGAGCATCTCACCTTTGTAACCCCTAAATCAGGTTTTATGTCAAGCGATCCTGTTTGAAAGCCTTGCTAGAAACCAGTTTTAGGGACAAGTAAGTAGTCGGACATAAATAGGGTCTGCTGAATAAATCTAAAAACCTTGTTGGGTAAGACTTTTAGACTTTTTGTCAATCAAAAAGTACCAGGCATGGGAGTGATCAGGGGGAAAATTCAGGTACTTTTTCCCTGAAAATTAGGTAGTTGACCA
>NZ_JADBSA010000217.1:0-3282 GCF_020246945.1 Microcystis sp. M113S1
AAAATGGACGGGTCGGAAAGCGTAAGACTTCTGTTAAAGAAGCAGCATCCCGGGTCGCGTCAACCCCATTGACGCGACCATTCTAAAAAGGTGGCGTGGTGAGGAATCGCCGTCCGTTTTACGGCGGCGAGGATGTCAAAAAAGTAAAAAGTAAAAAGGTTATGGGGGTTAGGGAGTCGGTTAAACTGTACTGCATTTAAACTGCGTATTGGGAATTTTAGTACAAATGCCCAAACTCCCAACTCCTAGACTCCCTAGTCCCTGCCTTCAGGCAGTCTTAACGAGTAATTTAGATGGTCAACAGCTGATCAGTTACTCCCGACTTGAAAGTAATAACAGCCGAACTCTACCATATTTTAGACCAATTTAAGAGAGGTTCTTCGGTTTGTCTTATGCAATGGACGGGGTTATAAGGAATGAAACCCTTATAGAGACAGGTGTTGCTGCGATTTTTGTCAACTGTTTTCGATCTAGAGCGAACTAATCAATTAAATCTCTTGCCAGATAAAGATTTAGTCGATTTATGCCCCCCTATTGGGACTTAAACGCTCAACAAAGGTTCAATCGAGTATAATCGTTACAGAGTAAGCACTTTACGTTGAGAAATCGGCGATGAAAGAGACAACCCCAGCAGCGATGCCTCCCTGCTTTGACCGATGGTGTCGGCGGTTTGACAATTGCTTCAAGAGCGAAGCGCAAAAAAACGGGTTCAGACAGTATTTAGGGTTTGCTGAATAAATCTAAAAACCTTGTTGGATAATATTTTTAGGCTTTTTTGAAATCAAAAAGTGCCTTAGCTAGGAGTATTCGGGGGGGGGGAAATTTAGGCACTTTTTCCCTGAAAATTAGGTAATTGACCCCCTGAAAATGGGTAAAACCCCACACCCCACACCCCACACCCTACCCCCACGAAAAACTTTTTCAGCATACCCTATTTAGGAGGATTATTAGGGGAAAGTGAGAGGAAAAACCTGACTCAAAGGGCCCTATCCCTCTTTCATCCCAAAGATAGAGCAAATATTCTCAACAATCAAACTCATTCATCTGGGCAATAAGTCTCGGAAACCGAAAAGAAAGTTGAGGAAAGTGACAGAAGCGGTTAGGTGAGGATAAAATACCAGTGGTCGCTTTAATATCACCTGAATAGTCGGTTTTTTGTGTCTTTCCCGAGACTATCGGCTGCTACCACTGGTTTGCTGTTGTTTGTTGTTGTAATCCGAGGAAATATAGTTCTTGCGTTCCCAAGCGCCTGAACTGCATTTGTCTCTCTAGTAAAAATTGTAACAGACAATACCCATTTTGTGTAAAAAAAAGTAAACAATTTGGTAAAAAATTATTTTTTGCGGTAATCCTCAACCCTCTGAGGACAGCCCCAGATTACCGTTTCCTGTTTGTAAACCACCATACCGGGCTTTGCGCCCTTGGGTTTATAGACGTATTTGGGACGGGTATAGACGACGGGAACCTGTTCACTATGGCGAGCGCGGCTATAATAAGCGGCGTAATCGGCGGCAAATTGCAGATCGGCGGCTTCTGGAACTGTACCGGGGGTTAAACGGAGTAAAACGTGACTACCAGCGATTTCTTGACTATGAAACCAGATATCGTAATCGCTGGCGCTACGAAAAGTTAGCCGATCATTTTGACGGTTATTTCTGCCAATCCATAATTCTACTCCAGAGGGAGTAGTAAAGCGCATGGGTTCGGATTCTTTGTTATTCGCCCGATTACGCTGGTAATTGCTTTCTAGATACTTCTGTTGAATTAATTCTTCTTGTATCTCGTCTAGGGCCTCTAAATCTTCCCTGCTGCTATAATTCTCTAGTTGACTTAAACTCGATCGCACTTGTTCGAGATAATTAATTTCACTGACCACTTCCGCTAATAAAGGTTCCACCGCTAACCGCGCCCTTTTTAATTTCTGATGTTGTTTATAAAAATATTGGGCATTCTGCACGGGATTTCTTTCGGGATCGAGAGGAATAATTACAGGTTTTCCTGTCTGGAAATCCGCCAAAGTAATGCTAGTCATTCCCTGCTGTATTTGCTGCAGATTTGCCATTAATAAATCCCCTTGCTCTTTATAGCGATCGGCATGAGCAGATTCTGCTAGTCTTGTTTGAAATCCCGCCGCTTTAGTTTGCAGTTTAGTCAGTAAAGAGATGACTTTTTGATTTAATTTTTGCTGTAGTTGTCGAAAGCTTTCTTGATTAATTTGGTCGCTATAATAACGGTTTAATAATTCTTGAACATTTTTAGCTGCTGCCAGTATCTCCCCACCGATCACCGTATAACCTTCTCTTGTCCATCCGGGTTGAAAGGTTTTATTTTCCAAGATTTTTAACCATTCTTGCCAAACTGAAAAGAGCTTTTCCCAATCAGTATTATCTAACTGATCCGTGTTTAATTTCGGGTTAATCTTGGCTTTTTGCAACAGCGATCGAGCGATGACCGGACTAACCCCACGATAGGTACTAACTAGCTGTTTTTCGATAGTTTTAGGGATTAAACTAACTCTGGCTTGCCAACTGCTCAAGGATTCTTCTAAACTGGGATTTGTTGCCAATAAAACGGGTGGTAGTTGATAGATTTGTCCCGTTTGTACGGTGCGAACACTAGACTGGGTGGCATTGACTTGATGGGCAACGGTGACAATTTGATTGTCAGCCGCAGTTAAAATAACATTGCTATATTTGCCCATAATTTCTATGTACAAATGCCCCAGGGCCGGATCATCGGGACGTTGGGCAAATTGTAGATCGATGACTCTTTCCCACGGGGCAACAAATGCTAATTTTGTCAGCGCAAAACCATTGAGTTGATGACGCAATTGATCGCTGAAAGTGAAGGTATCTGGGACTTTTGGCGGTGGATCACCAATATGCAGCCGCGCTCCTTGGGGATGCCAAGAAATAATTAACCATCCCTTGCGATCGAAGGTTCGTAAATAGAGGGCGATCGTTTGGCGATCAATTTGATACACTTGTTCTAGTCTCGCCGGCAGCCAAACGGCAGCAATTTCGGCACAAGTGGCGCTGAGGGTGGTAAAGTCTACGGATTGCATTTTCAGGATTCAGGAGATATTCTCGATGCCAAAGTTGGCACCGCCAAGCATGAAAATATCATAGCTTCCCACTGAGGTTAATGGGACTTAAACAAATTTCAAGCCCAAACAAAGCCTAAACTGGCTTTGTAAGCGGCAAACACATCCCGATTCTCGGTCAGCCACTCAAAGAAACGGAAAGACATCGCTGTCCGAAAAGCTGCCAAGGCTTCCACAAA
>NZ_JADBSA010000218.1:0-4513 GCF_020246945.1 Microcystis sp. M113S1
ATCATCGCTATAGCCCTTGGTTTCATAGCTATCGATGAACTGACGACCACAGTTTACACATATATAGTTTTGTTTTTGACCACGATGACCATTTTTATTGATGTGGTCACTTTTACATTCTGGACATTTCATCGTTTTTTTTCCTTCATTGAGTTTCTATCTATTTTGCCTTCTCATCTCTTTATCTGACAACGCCAAATTTCTGTACCGATTCAGTTAAGCTCTGGTTTACTTGCTTTTTACGCTACAAGTCAAGGTGCTAATCCTCAATGGAAGTTTGCGGCTAATCAATCAAAGGACAACGACAAATGACTAATACTAGGATAATTAACTGGAGTAGTTCTGACGCAAAAATCAGTGAATTTTTTACTGTGGGGGAAGTGGCGAACTGGTGGACAAAAAAATCCCCGCTGGAATTATTAATTAGGGTAGTTGATGGCTTTTGTGGAAATCGATTTAATAGGGGTATCGTTCTAGGGATGGGGTGTGGGGTGTAGGGGGGGTCACTGCGTGCGCGTTGCGGGGGAAGAATAAATAAAAATAATCTCCTGAATACTGACTCCTAACCCAATGGTAGATGTTGGATTTTTGCAGGAGTTCTATTTTCCCAAAAATATAAGTAAAAATTATTTATTGACTCCAAAAACTTGAGAATATTTAAATTAACATTCCGCAATATTTACAAATTCTTAAAAATTAATTGAGAAAGATTTTTATTTAACAACGATGTTGCAGTGGTTACAGCGATTTGATAGAATTTCATAGTCGGTTATTCTGTGCGTTTTTGGGCAGCAACGGTTGAAACCCTTGCCACACCTAGAAGGTAATCCTAATGAAGACAGGTAAATGAGTCAATTTCACCCACAACGATGATCTTTTTTTTGTGTAGTTTTATTGCAAAAAAAAAGTTTTTTTGACAAAAAGCACAAAGTATGAATTAGGAAGTGGGGTAGTGGGGTAGTGGGGTAGTGGGGAAATTGAACTAAAACCCCAAAACCCCAAAACCTAAAACCTGCCTTCTGCCTCTTGCCTCTTGCCTCTTGCCTCCTCTAACATCTTCCCCAACAGCCAACCCCTAACACTCCTTTTGCCGAGGTTATCTGCTATTTTCCAATAAAAACCTTCTTTCTGCCCGAACAATTGCCTCTCTAGTGGCTAAAACTGCTTCTGTATCCACCGAAAGAGAAGTCACACCCCAAGCAATCAGATCATCGATAATTTCAGGATACTGAACGATGGCCATGCCGCAAACGGAACAGGGAATCTGTAAAACTTTTGCTTGAGTGATAATTTGTTTTAAAGCTGCCCTGACTGCGGGATGACGGGCGTTAAAATATTCTGAGAAATCTTCTCGATCGCTACCTAAAAGTAATTGAGTTAAATCATTAGTACCAATAGCGATTAATTGTACCCCCGCTTGCACATAATCCCCCAATTGAAAGATTACCCCCGGTACTTCCACCATTATCCCCAATTGAAAAGAAGGGACTTGAGTGAGTAAAGCCGATTGTACCCGTTGCCGGCAAAAAATAAATTCTTCCACTCCGCGGACAAAGGGAAGCAGTAAATTAATATTGGTGGCGCTGGTGGTTTGTACCCGTCGTAAAGCTTGCAATTCCAGATCGAATAGAGTCGCATCTAATATATAACCATGGGTTCCCCGACTGTCTTTAGCCGAATGTTGAGCATCAAAAGAACGGTAAAATAAAGGCTTAGGCTGGATACTAAGGGCAAATTGTGCGATTAAATCACTTAATCTCTCGATTAATTCCCCTTGATGCTCTGGTGTTAACCATTCTTCTAGGCTACGCTGGGAAAGTAACTCTAAAATCATCCATTCTGAGCGCAATAAACCGATCCCATCAATAGGCAGATTTTGGATTCTGGCAATACTTTCAGTTTGACTGAGATTAACCATCAAACGGGTGGCAATTGCCGTCCCGTCGGTTTCTCTGGGGGGTTGCGGGGGTAAGGAAATATTTTCCTGAGATGCTAGAGAAATAATTCCCCTCGTACCATCTACTAAAATTATCTCTCCTGAGCGGATAATTTCCGTGGCATTTTTCACCCCGACAATGGCAGGAATGGCTAATTCCCGGGCTAAAATAGCACCATGGCTAGTTAATCCCCCCTGTTCCGTGATCATTGCTCGAATTTGGCGTAAATGGGGCAGTTTTTGGGGAGGTAAATTAGTAGTAACCAGAATGCAATCCTGAAAATTTGCCTCTGGGGAGTCGAAATTGCTGATAACTTTTGCCACTCCCGATACCAACCCCGGGGATGCCCCTAATCCTCTTAGGGGATAATGGGAGGTAGTAGCGGTGATTTCCTGACTGTGACAGTTGAGAATATAAATTTGACCATCCAGCATCATCAGCCATTCTATGCTGGTTAAGGTGGGTTTTTCCGTAAGCAGAGATTGAACCAGTTGACAAAGGCGATCGATGGCGAAATTATCTAAACAGTGGCTTTCCTGTAAACTGGGTGCTAATAATTGTGGCGCAAGCAGATTACTGTCACTATTGAGATAATAAGCGCGGGATTTATTGCCTAATTGCCGACTGCGTAATTGACCGGAGCGATCGATAATATAGGTATCCGGTGCCACTTCTCCATTCACTAAACTGTGTCCTAACCCCCAAACCGCCTGAATTTGCCAGTTATCGTCATTAATCAACACATTTCCCGCACAATTGGCCGGTAATAACGGTTGTACCAGTAAAGATAATTGAACGTTTTCTAAACCAATTCCCATTTTTCGCCAATAAAATAGACTTCTGGCGCTGAATAACTCCGCCCAAGCTTGTTTTAGGGCATTTTCTAGATTATCTGCTTTAATTCCACTGATTGGGGCAGAAAATAACCCTAGAGTTCGCCGAGCCAGATTAGCTGGTAGGGAAAAGCGCCATACTAGGGTATCCATGGATAATTGTGCCACGGCCGCCCCTAGTTCTTCTAACCAGAGAGGAGGAATTGCTGCTTGTAAAATGGCGCTCCGACTCTTTTTAGCGACTAATTGCAGAGCTTTTGCGTCATCTACGTCTAAATAGAGGGAAGATTGCGGAAAATCAGTCAAGAACGAGTCAGCCTTGTTGATAGTTTCCAAAAATTCCGCAAAAATGTGGTTAAAAATGGCAAATCCCCTGATAATTGGGTATCCTCGCTGGTGTAATTCACTGGCAATAAAAGCTTTTTCCCCCACCAGGGGGCGATCAGAAGCACTAATGCGATCGAGCCAGCAAAGAATGGTCACGGGATTTGTTAAGAATGATGAAAGGATTCTAAAATAATCTATGTGATTTTTGTAACTTTTTACTTCTACCTGCTAGTTTAACCCACCGTCACTATCTTGAGGATAATCTGGGAAGTAGGGTGTGGGGAGATAGGGAAGTGGGGAAGCTGTCTCATCACCCCATCCCCCATCCCCTATCCCCTAACCCCATCCCCTATCCCCTATCCCCTGATAGCTGATAAGATAGGATTCGGACAATATTCGATCGCTGCGAGAAATTCATGGACACACCTGCGAAAGTTTTGTTAGTGGATGACGAACCGGGGGTTCGTGAATCTGTACAAGCATATCTACAGTACGGGGATGACTTCGAGGTAAGAACTGCTAGTAATGCTAACGAAGCCTGGGATTTACTCAATCAAGAAATTCCGGAATTAGTCATCTCCGACATTATGATGCCGCAGGTGGATGGCTATCAGTTTCTGAAGAAATTGCGCGAAGATGCTCGTTTTCAGACAATTCCCGTGGTTTTTCTTACCGCTAGGGGGATGACCAGCGATCGCATTCAGGGTTATAATGCTGGTTGTGATGCTTATTTATCCAAGCCTTTCGATCCCGAAGAATTAGAAGCATTAATCAAGTCTTTAATCGAGCGCCGTCGTCAATCCTTGCAAGCCACCAGCGAAAACGCTAGATTAGAAGAAATTGCCCGAGATATCCGGGAATTAAAACAGCAGGTGGGACAACATAACACTTTTACTACTACTCCCCCCCCGATTAAAATTGACCTTACCCCCCGGGAACAAAGTGTTTTAGATCTGGTAGCCGAGGGATTGATGAATAAAGAAATTGCCAGTCGTCTAGAAACCAGCGTCAGAAACGTAGAAAAATACGTCAGTCGCTTATTTAGCAAGACTGGTACTAATAGTCGCACGGAATTGGTACGTTTTGCCCTAAAACACGGTTTAACCAGTTAAAATCGACAGAGACACAGATTATAAGTAGTGATCGGGGGGAAAATTCAGGTACTTTTTCCCTGAAAATTAGGTAGTTGACCACCTGAAAATCGATAAAACCCCACACCCCACACCCTGCCCCTAGGAAAAGCTTTTTGCCGCAAACCCTACTTAACCGAGTAAGATTGACATCCTCGCCGCCCTAAAAGTGCGGCGATTCCTAAACCTCACGATTTAAGTTTCTGCTTCAACCACCGTTGCATACCACGGTTAAAAAACCATGTACTGTCTTACACAAAGTCCACAGACTTTCGCGACCTTTCAG
>NZ_JADBSA010000219.1:0-10204 GCF_020246945.1 Microcystis sp. M113S1
AGGGAATAGTAAACATTGCCTAAATTACCGTAGGATTTCCCTTCACCCCCCCGATCACCGATTTCCCGTTTGATTGCTAAGGACTGTTGATGAAACTCGATCGCTTTTTGGTATTCTCCTAGGGAATTGTAAACATTGCCTAAATTATTGTAGGAAGTCGCTTCACCCCCCCGATCACCGATTCTCTGAAAGATTGCTAAGGACTGTTGATAAAACTCGATCGCTTTTTGGTATTCTCCTAGGGAATAGTAAACATTGCCTAAATTATTGTAGGATTTCCCTTCACCCCCCCGATCACCGATTTCCCGTGTGATTGCTAAGGACTGTTGATCAAACTCGATCGCTTTTTGGTATTCTCCTAGGGATTTGTAAACATTGCCTAAACTGGTGAGGGATGCGGTATATTTCCAGTGGGTTTGATCTTCCTGTTGTTGGTAAACAGTGACTAATTGCAGGTAATAATCGGCTAAGATATGATAATAGCCTCCCAGGGTAAGAAAATCCTCGATAGGACGGAGAATATCAAAAGCATTGTCGTAGTCGGTTAACTGATAGCGATGATAGAAAATTTCTAGGTAAGGTTGCACATCGTTGAGGGTTTCCCACGAGTCGGGTTTAGCAATAGAAAGATAATAGGCGATCGCTTTTTGGTGTAATTCCCTTTGATCGCCGGCTTTGTATTGTGCATATTCCCAAACTAAAGGCTGAAAACTAAAAATTCGCTGGCGATTTTCCTCTTTTTCTTCTAATAATGATCGTCGCTGCAATTCTCGCAGATCTGCCGTGATCTCGGATAGTGCGATCTCGGGGTAATTATCCATCACTGCTTTAGCTGCCGGAGAATCAAATTCTCGACGATAAATGCTGGTTTTAGTGAATAATTCCTGCTGTCTTTGGCTAAGTCGCTGAAAACTAGCATCCAAAACTAAAGCAATTCCCACTGTCTCTTGACGATGGCTACCCATCACCTGCGGATCGCTCAAAAGTTGTGATAAATTTCCTAATCCCAAATCCGCTAACCTTTCTAAACTGGGGTTTTGCGGAAATTCTGCTAAGAGCAAATCCGCCACCAATCGCAATAGTAATGGATGCCCATCCACCCGTCGAGAAAAGTTCTCTATATCCCCTGTTATTTGCGATTCTGCTAACAATTGCGCCCCTTCAGGTGGTTTCAAACCTTTTAGCTCAATCCAATGGTTAAAACCCCTAGTTTTTGGCTTTTCTCTGGTGGTGACTATAATTTTGCTGGTGTCCCCTTTTTCTATCCAAGCGGTGAAAAACTGCTGATAAAATTCATTATTCCAAGAACCATCTTCCCCTAATAAACTCTCTAGATTATCGATAATAATTAGGTGGCGATGCCGTTGCAATTGCCTGATTAAAGCTTCCTGTAATTGTGTCTCTTTTTCGGGGACGGGATAACCAAATTCCCTCAGGACTTGGCGAGCTAAACCACTAAATCCGCCCGGATTTCCCGCTTCCCACCAAAAGCGTTTTGGGAATAAATCTTCATCGTCCTCTAGGGAAGGAGCGAGGGTAATTTTCTCCTCAAAAATTTTACTAGCTAGGGTAGATTTACCAATTCCCCCAACTCCTTTGATGCCAATCATCGCAACATTTTTATTATTAAACCACTGCTTAATTTGGGTGATTTCCTCCTCTCTTCCCTGCCAATGGACGAGCCTTTTTCGAGCATCTCCTCCCCTGAAAATACTCCTTTGACTACTGCGATTATTTTCTATTGCGTCTGCTTTTGCGTGCAGATCCGCCAGTCATTCAGGAGGGATTCCTAGATTTAAATCACCCTTAACTTCTTGAATGTTCAATTGTTGTTTAATATCTTTGTTAATTTGCGTACCAATTTGAGTTTTCGTTTCTGTTTGATTCTGATTAATTGTAATAATTTGTTGTGCTAGGGTTTGGATTTCTTGGGCAAAATTGGGGTCTTTGAGCATTTCTACCTGTAAAAAAGGAACCACTTGTTGTTCAATCATTGCCTCGGATTTGGTTTGTTCTGCTGCCGCTAAAACCTTGGCTGCGGTGGGTTCCTTTTGTAACTTTTGCTTAATTTTTTGCCACAATTCTACACCTTTATCCATTGCTCCTTCCGTTAATTTACCGATAACAGCTTCAAAGGCGATTTTAGCGATTTCGGCGGCGGCTAATTCTGCTAACATAATCATCAATTGCGAGAATTTTTCGCCATTCTAGCACAACTATTTTTTTTAGGGTAAAATTGGTTCTCCTATCCCAATTGTCTCGTTCCAACTAGCTCTTGTAGCTCTTGTAGGTTGGATTGACAGAAAAAGTCCAACTGGGAGTTTTAGCTTCATTCCAATTTGTGCGGACTGTATGCAGGTGTTACCTGCTGTCATACCCAGCAAGTAAGCCTATTCGTTGAGTTGAAGAGTAAAATAGGGGAAGTCTTAATCCTATAATTATTTTGGGAATTGTGGCTGGAATCTTTTCGATAAACACTTAATTGTGGAGGTTAGATCAAATGTCAAAATTACTTGAACGAATCACAGTAAATCCCAAACAGTGTGGTGGTCGCCCCTGTATTCGTGGCATGAGAATTCGCGTGTCTGATGTTTTAGATCTATTTGCAGCAGGGCTGAGTGCTGAACAAATTTTGGAAGAACTACCAGATCTAGAAATGGATGACTTAAAAGCATCGCTTACCTACGCTTCATGTAAACTCAATCACCCTGTTTTAATTGCTTGACCAAGGATAGCGATTTCGTAGATTTAGTTGAACGTTGGCAAGCACCCCCACAAATCATTTGGTTAACTTGTGGAAATACATCGAATGCTCGGTTGCGTGAAATTCTCAGCTTGACTTTACTTGATGCGTTAGATCTGTTGAGGTCTGGTGAAAAATTAGTGGAGATTAGTGGGGGTTAATACGGCAGTAATCTTGTACTGAATTTTAACTGCGTTTTCCTATCACTGCATAGAAGGGATCAGCAACCATAATTCCTAACATTTGCAGGAAACTGGGGGTAGTAGCAGGACGAACGATCGCCTGTACTTCCCTAAATCCCGCCACCGATTGAAAATAGGATTTCACTAACGCCACCCGGCCTAAATCACTATTATCGCGCCAAGCAGCGATCGCTTTTTGATAAAACATTCGATTGGAAAAACTGACCACCACCAGACCATGGGGCCTTAAAATGCGATACAGTTCCGCAAAAATCGCCTCTGGATACTGCAAATACTGCACCGACACCGTGATTAACACCGCATCAAAAGAACTATCCTCTAGGGGCAATTTTGGCTGTGCATTGAGGTCTTGGATAAAATAACTATCTAAGCGAGGATTTTTGGCTAACTCCTCCCCATTCATCCCGTGACCTTCGATATGCTCAAATTCCATCTCCTCCGGTAAATGGGACACCCAGCTACTCATCAGGTCTAAAAGGCGCGTATTCGGCGATAATATCTCTCGGTAGAGAGCGGTTAATTGATCGATAAAACCCTGATCCACGTGGGTGACAAAGCGGGGAAAAGCATAAAAATCGCTGTCTTGAGTCGGATCGAGTTTAGTTCTTTCTTGGGGTCGGAGCATTTTTGTCAAGTTAATTTTACTATTCTTAACATACCCCACAGACAGAAAAAAGGGTTAACCGAACTGGTCAACCCCTAGGCTTGGGAACGCGCTGTAAATATTAGCTTTGAACGACTAGCTTAACGTTAGCGTTTTGCAGACCGCGCTGTTTCACTTCGGATAGGGTTTTGTTCACAGCGTATTTTTGGTTGATCGAGTTGATCAATTCGGTTTGATTGTGTTTTTTGGCTACACCCCAGAGGTCAGCGATTAAATCGAAACTGCCGTCGGTATTGCGAGACCAACCGAGATCATATTCGCCATCGAGAACAGCAACGATGTCAGAGCGAACCCGTTGACCGTTGTAACCACGAACATCGGCTTCGGTTTTCACGCTAATGCCGAGGTCGCGGAGAGAAGCTTTGAGGATTTCGGCATCGGTGATTTTGGTCCGGAGAGTGCTAAAATGAGACATTGGAATTTCCTCTTTGTAGATAAGAATTAACAACAACAGATTGAGAGTTAAAGAGTGCCGCCAAGCGGCTTTTCGAGGCATTGCTAGTCCCTGAGAACTAGCCTTTCATCCCGTTGGGAGCGGGCGAAAGTCTGTTAGAACTCCAATCGCTGGTACTCAGCGACGGAGGCCGAAGCAGGTCGGGCGCGTTGTCTGGCCCAATCACGCAGGGCAGTCACCTGTTCGGTCATGGTGCGAGATAGGGGCAGAGTCGCCTTAATCGCCGCAATAATGTCCAATTGCGTGAATTCGCGATCTTGGGCGAAGGCCTCATACATGGCGGCAATCAGCGCCTGTTCTATTTCCGCACCGGAAAACCCATCGGATACCTTGGCTAACTGCTCCAAATCGAAGCGAGAAATGTCGGAGCGTCGTTTAGTCAGGTGAATATTAAAGATATCTTGTCTTTCTTCGGAATTGGGCAAATCCACAAAGAAGATTTCATCGAAGCGCCCTTTGCGGAGGAATTCCCCCGGTAGCCGTTCAATCCGGTTAGCTGTGGCCATAACGAAGACGGGCGAGGTTTTTTCCTGCATCCAAGTCAGGAAGGAGCCGAAGATGCGGCTAGAGGTTCCCCCATCGGAATCGGCGGATCCTGTGCCACCGGCAAAAGCTTTATCTAATTCATCGATGAAAAGAATGGCCGGAGAGATGGATTCGGCAGTTTTTAAGGCATTACGCAGGTTAGCCTCAGACCGTCCCACCATGGAACCATCATAAACCCGTCCCATATCTAAGCGCAGGAGCGGTAAACCCCAGAGGCGCGAGGTGGTTTTAGCGATTAAGGACTTACCACAGCCCGGTACTCCTAAAATTAGCATCCCTTTCGGTTGGGGGAGTCCGTAGCTTCTGGCTCTTTCTGTAAAGGCGTTCGATCGCTGTTTTAACCATTTTTTTAATTCTTCCAGACCACCGACGGCGTTGATGGTCTCGTCCTCTTCAACGTATTCTAAAATTCCGTTGCGGCGAATCAGTTGTTTTTTCTCGGAAAGGACGATTTCTACCTCGTCTTCCGTCAATTTGTTCGCTTTTACATGGGCTTTGCGGTAAACTTTTTCGGCTTCATCTTTGGTTAAGCCCAAGGCCGCTTTCAGGAGTTTTTCCCGGACTTCCGTGGTGGTACGACGATTTTGATTTTTGCTCAGGTGTTGGGAAAGAACTTCGTCTAATTCCCCCATGTCCGGCAGGGGAAAATCTAGAACTACTACGTCTTTCTCTAGTTCTATGGGGACTTCTTGCAGGGGAGACATTAAAACAATGATTTTCTCAGTTCCTTTAAAGCTGGCGATCGCATCTCTTAACCAGCGAGTCACCGGAGCGGAAGTGATGAACGGATGCAGGTCTTTGAAAATGTAGATGCCCGCTTCCCGTTGACGCACTACCCATTCGATCGCCGCTTCTGGCGACACGGTATTATGTTGATTGGTTTGGCGCGGTTGACCCTGTTCGATCATGCCGTGGGTGACAGTCCAGACAAACACCCGTCGATGTTGTGTATTTAGTTGGGCTATTTTGCTGATGGCTTCTTCCGCCCTTTCCTCCTCGGAGGTGACGAGGTAAATCAGGGGATACTGAGCCTTGACGAGAATTTCTAGCTCTTCTTTCATAACATCGACCCTATTTGTGGTAACGGTTTAGACCTTGGTCGGCTGATGGCGGCGGCTGCCTTGTTCGGCTACCGAGAGTTTAGCAGGTAACTAAGGCTGCTTCTCCCTCGGCGGTTCCTTGAGCACCAACGGGTTCGGGAACTTCGAGCGGGAACTCGTCGCCGACTATTCCGGGCTGGCGTTTGATTGACCTTAGCCGATCTTCTTTCATCACTAAGGCGGCATCACACTCGGGACAGACATGAACCTGATAGGTTTTGCCATAGGCGGCGGCTTCGATTTCTTCTACCTTTTCGGGGTATTTTAGGTAGAAAGCGATCGCTTTTTCCACCAGCCCTGACATCGATTCTTCATCGATCGCAGCTCTTATTTTTAGTTGACGATGGACTCCAGGGGGAAGGTACAGTGTGACTTTTTGCTTGTCTTGCATATCACTAAATTGGTTTACCCGGGTATGTGTCCCTACTATAACCACTGTCTTTCCCTCCTGTCAAGATGGTAAGCTGTTATGACAGCATAATTGTAACATTTCTTTACAATTGGTGGGAAAGTGGGGTGTGGGGAAGTGGGGTGGTGGGGTGATGGGGAAGTGGGGGGATGGAAAAGTGGGGTGATAGGGAAGTGGGGAAATTGAACTAAAACCCTAAAACCCTAAAACCCCAAAACCCCAAAACCCTAAAACTCCAAAACCCTAAAACCCTAAAACCCCAAAACCCCAAAACCCTAAAACTCCAAAACCCTAAAACCCTAAAACCCTAATTACTATTGATGCGACTTAAAAAAGCTTGTAGGCGCTCGCTGTGGGGATGATTAAAGAAGGTGTCGGGATCAGCTGCTTCTTCGATGACACCTTGATTGAAGAACAAAACCTTGTTAGAGACTTCCTTAGCGAACTGCATTTCGTGGGTGACGACCACCATAGTCATACCCTCATCGGCCAATTGACGCATAACGTTTAACACTTCCCCGACCAATTCCGGATCCAGGGCCGAAGTGGGTTCATCAAATAAAATCACCTCTGGTTTCATGCAGAGACTGCGTGCGATCGCCACCCGTTGTTTTTGTCCTCCCGATAACTGGTCAGGATAAACATCGGCTTTTGGGGCCAATCCCACCTTTTCCAGATAATGAATTGCCGTATCTTTAGCCTCATTTTCCGAGTGGTGTAACACTTGCTTGGGGGCCAACATCAAGTTTTGTAAAACGGTGAGATGGGGAAAAAGATTAAAGTGTTGAAACACCATACTTACCCGGCTGCGTAACTTGCGGAGGACCGATTGATTTAACTTCGGGGAAGAGATGTCAATCCCCATCACCTCCAAGCGGCCGCCGTTAATTGTTTCCAAACGATTGAGACAGCGTAAAAAGGTACTTTTGCCGCAGCCAGAGGGACCGATTACCGATACCACATCCCCTTGATAAAGAGTGCCTGTAACTCCTTTAAGTACCTCTAAAGGGCCGTAACTTTTGCGTAAACCTTCACTGACAATCACAGGGGTAGTAGTGGTCATGATATCCTCTCGTAAAAAATTTTACATTCTGTATAAAGGTATCGAGATTAGTTTCTGCCAGATTGTATCCTTGACGACATTTTATCAAAGGTAATAATCATAATACTCAAATAGTCTCTCTACATCTGCCTTAAGTGAGAAGTAGGTCAGAGTTTATAGCTTAATTGAGCAAAAAAATCAAGGAGTAAAACTTAAAAAATGATTAAATTTTGGCGAGGGCGGGCGGTGCAGAGAGGGATCTTTGCCTTGTTAGGATTCGTCTTGGCGATCGGATTAAGTGTTATTCCCGCTTTTTCTCAGACTCCTCCTAATCCTTTTCGAGTCGCCACAGAAGCGACTTTTCCGCCCTTTGAATTTCAACAAGGGGGACAATTAACCGGGTTTGATATCGATTTAATGCGGGCGATTGGCAAGGAAGCCGATCTCAACATTGACTTTAGAAATTTACCCTTTGATGGCATTATTCCGGCTCTACAAGCGAGAACAGTGGAAGCCGCTATTAGTGGCATGACCATCACCGCCGAACGCGCCCAAGCGATTTCTTTTTCTCGACCTTATTTTAGGGCTGGTTTAGCGATCGCTGTTCGGGAAGATAATCGGACGATTAAAAATTTTGAAGACTTAAAAGGCAAAAGAATTGCCGTTCAAATTGGCACTACGGGAGCCTTAGAAGCGACAAAAATACCGGGAGCAACAGTTAGTCAATTTGACTCGGCGGCTTTAGCTTTGCAGGAATTAATTAATGGTCGAGTCGAGGCGGTAGTTAACGATAAACCCGTGACTTTGTATGCAATTAAACAAGCGGGTTTACGGGGAGTAAAAGTGGTCGGAGAATTATTAACGGAAGAATTCTATGGCATTGCTTTACCCAAAAATTCCCCCTATCTCCAATTAATTAATGATGCTCTCGGTCGAGTCATAGAAAGTGGTCAGTACGATGCTATTTTTCGGCAATGGTTTGGAGAAAAACCGCCAGAATTACCTTTAGTTGCCCCAGCTTTAAAGAATTTCCAGGAATCGAGTTTTAACTGGGGAGAATTATTCTATAACCTGATTTTTAAAGGGGTTCCCTGGACAATTTTGTTAACGGTTCTGTCTTTTCTGTTCGGGTTAATCGGCGGAACTTTAGTGGCTATTGCCCTGATTTCTCCCTACAAATGGTTAAAAATAATTTGCCGCATCTATGTGGATTTCTTTCGGGGAACACCCATGCTGGTGCAATTATTCTTGATCTATTTTGGTTTGCCCGGGTTGTTCCGAGAAATTGGCTTAAATATCGACTTAGATCGTTTACCGGCGGCCTTATTTGCCCTAAGTTTAAATGTGGCGGCCTATTTAGCTGAAATTATGCGCGGCGGTATTCAATCGATCGATAATGGTCAATGGGAAGCTTGTTCTAGTTTAGGAATGTCCCCGATGCAAACCATGCGCGAGGTGATTTTTCCCCAAGCGTTTCGCCGGATGTTGCCACCGTTGGGGAATGAATTTATCACCCTAATTAAAGATACCAGTTTAGCGGCAGTAATCGGTTTTGAAGAATTATTCCGGCAAGGTCAATTAATGGTAGCCACTACCTATAAAGCTTTCGAGATTTATATCGCTGTTGCTGTAGTTTATTTGGTTTTAACTACCCTTTCCTCTGTGGTATTTAAGCGCTTAGAGATTTATATGGATCCCCTACATAAATCTAAACAGGAACAGAAAGCCTAAGATAGCGATCGAGATGAAAAGTTTTCGGGTATGAATTAGCTTTGATACCCGATTTTTTTGACGATGATCGATATTTCAAGCATTAAACTATAGCAAATCGGGCAAAGGACAGTTAGGGTAGAAAGAAAGAAGTTTTATAGTTGCACACGGGGTTAGAGATAGCAGGGGAATTTACCAGAATGTAGCGCACAAGTCCTAGTTTTTATCAAATACTGGCAACCAACTCTTGAAAAGCTAAAAATATGCCTAGAAATCACCACCGAACTCTTGAGGCAGCGAGCGCAGTATATCCGGCCCCAAAGTTGTCTTACCAGTTTGTACTAACCAACGTTCCAAGTTACGATTGGCATCGATAAACTTCTGGGATGAATTGACTAATTTAGGGCTTTTAAGGGGTAAAAATGGCCCACTGGACCGGTTCCGCGACCGATAGCGAGGGAATGATCGAGGGCGTTAGTAACGTAATCCTTGGCTTTTTTCACCGCTATTTTCAGGTCATCACCCAAAGCGAGGTTAGCGGCGATCGCTGCCGATAGGGTACAACCAGTCCCGTGAGTATTATTGGTTTCGACGCTTCTGGTCTTAAAAGTTTCCCATTCTTCACCATCAAAGTAGATATCAACCCCACGCAGCCGGCCTTTCATGCCGCCACCTTTCACTAATACGGGTGTGGCCGACTTCTGGAAAATAATTTCGGCGGCCGCTTTCATCGCCTCAAAATTATTGATCTCAATGCCACTTAAAAGCTGTGCTTCGTAACGATTAGGGGTAATAATCGAAGCCAGAGGAATTAAACTATCAAAAAGACTATCTACAGCCCGATCATCAATTAATTTGGCTCCCACCCGCGAAACCATAACCGGATCCACCACTAAACTGGTCAAACGCCAGCGCTCGATCGCCTCGGTCACTGCTTCAATAATCTCGCTGCTAAACAGCATTCCCGTCTTGACCGCTGACACACCGATATCCCTGACCACGGCATCGATTTGGGCCGTCACCATTTCTGGACTTAAGGACTCGACGCGCTCGACCCCCAGGGTATTTTGGGCGGTAACGCAGGTAAGGGCGCTGGTGCCGTGAACTCGGTGGAAGGCGAAGGTTTTCAAATCAGCTTGAATTCCCGCGCCGCCACCACTATCGGAACCGGCGATGGTGAGGGCAATGGCAGTCATCGAAAAACTGGGTCTGAAACCCCGCCCTTTAGCGATAGCGGAGGGCGGCTTTATATGAATTAGTGAGAAACAATTAAACCGTTAGAACGACGAATTAACTGAATCTTGCTAACAGCTATCTGTCCCAATCGTGTCCA
>NZ_JADBSA010000022.1:0-6630 GCF_020246945.1 Microcystis sp. M113S1
GACAATTTGCCAGGGGTGAGGTGGTTGATATTGCCTTAAAAACAGGAACAATTCCGCAAAAAGTCGATAGTAGAGGGTGTCGTCTGGTTGGAACTGCACTTCCACTAGGTAGAGGGGTTGCTGAATATCTTCTCTGAGTGGCATAAATAAGCCATCGAGACGAAAGGAGAGTTGTTTCACCTCTTGGGAGGTGAATTGATAGTTTGCTGCCTGTTGCTGGGGTTGTCCGATTAGGTCAAAGAAACTGTCCGGAAAACGCAGGAAGATTTGGTAAAAGAGACTGTCAGTTTTCACGAGAAATCTCGCTTCTAGGGTTTATTGGCAGTTGCCGAATCGTTTGGCTAAACGGTTAATACTCTAGTATTAATAGGCATTGTATAGCTTTATTGTCCTTGCTGTCACCAACAAAAATCTAGGGGACATGGCTCTTTTCCTGTATAATCAAGTCTTAATTTTAGGAATTGTCATTATATTTGAGGAAAATCTATGAGTTGGACAGAAGGATATGTATCGGAAGTTAACTACACTAGCGGCTTTTACGGCGAGTTAAGTCCCCTAAAATTAGGTTTAGCCACTCTGATTAAATCCATTCACCCCCCCGATTCCGGTCAAGAATTTACCTATTGTGAATTGGCCTGTGGTCAGGGTTTTACCACGAATATTTTAGCAGCTACCTATCCCCACGCCCAATTTTATGCCAATGATTTCAACCCTAGCCATATCGCCACGGCCAGAGATTTAGCGGCCAAGGCGGGAATGAAGAATATTCTTTTCTTTGATGATAGTTTTGAGGAATTTTTAGAGCGAGATTTACCTCAATTTGACTTCATCAGTCTGCACGGAATTTATAGCTGGATTAGTGCCAGAAATCGCCAAGCAATAGTTAATTTTATTCGCCGCAATCTCAAGGTGGGGGGATTAGTTTATATCTCCTATAATGCCCTTCCTGGTTGGTCAGCAGCGATGCCGATGCAGGCTTTAATGTTACGTCATGGTCAACACAGTTCCGAACCAATTTTAACAAGGATTGAACAGGCGCTTAATTTTACGGGGGAATTATTAGAAGCTAATGCTAGTTATTTTGCCCAAAATCCAATCTTAAAAAATCGTTACGAGCGCCTGAAGGAACAAAATCGTTATTATTTAGCTCACGAGTATTTCAATCAGGAATGGAATTCTTTTTACTTCGATGAAGTAGCGAAAGAATTAGAGGATGCGAAACTTAAATATGTGGGTTCCGCCCATATTAATGACCATATTGATATGGTCAATCTCTCTCAGGCAGCCCAAGAAAAATTAGCAAAAATTAGCGACCCAATCTATCGGGAAGTGGTGCGAGATTTCTTTGTTAACAATCAATTCCGTCGTGATATTTTTATTCGAGGCTCTTTAGGTTTAACCAACCAAGAACAGCTTAAACAACTACAAGAAACCCGGTTTGCCCTGCTTGTTAATCCCGCAAAGATCAAGTTCGAGCAGCAGTTTCCCGTGGGAGAAGTTAAGTTACAGGAGGCAATTTATCAGCCAATTTGTGAAGTTTTGGCAGAATCTCCCCAAACTTTACTGCAACTGCAAAATCATCCCAAAACCTCAAATATTAACTTAAATGGTCTTTACCAAGCTCTCATGATTTTAACTGGTATTGCCTATATTCATCCTGCTGTCGATGAGCAAACTTGCCAAGAACGGAAACCATCTACTAATGCTTTTAATAATGCAGTGAAAGCGAAAGCGATCTATGATGAGGAATTAAGCTTTTTAGCTTCTCCTTTGATTGGGACTGGAGTAGTAGTCAATCGTTTAGAGCAGTTATTTCTGTTAGCAAAATCTAATAACCAAGACGGGGTAAGTTTTGTCTGGCAAATTTTGGCAAGTCAAGGCAAAAAAGTGGTTAAAGATGGGAAAACTTTGGAAACAGAGGAGGAGAATATTGCTCATCTGAAAACAGTTTACGAGCAGTTTAGTAAAGAACGTTTACTAACATTGCAAAAACTAGGTATTGAGTAAATAAGTAAGTGGTTATAATTAAATTGAAGATAGATTTTGTCTTTGATCCCCCCTTCCCCCCTTAATAAGGGGGGTTCTGACAATTTTTAATACCCACCTACCTACTATCTGGATGTATCTAGAAACTGGATATTTTTTAGCCATGACAGTCATTAACTTGCAATCTTTCGAGAAAAAAGTTTTCTCCCAAAATGGAGAAGATGGAGTAATTGCCGGGGTGCCTTGCTTTCACTAGCGGGGAATATTGACCCCGACAATTCCCACTTTTGCGGGGGTATCGGGGGAAGTCCCCAGAATCTGAGATGCTTCCCCTATCTTGACTAATCTTTTTGTCTTGACAAGACCTAGTTAAAAACGCCAACCTAGCTAGGTTGGACGAGATTATTTAAGCCATAAACCACTTTAGCGGTGATAATCTTATCCTTATCGGTAAGTTCTTCTAACACCTCTTTTCCCTGGACTAAATAGCCAAAAACCGAATAACGACCATCCATGAGATTAAACCCCGGAGGAGTTAATTCATTATCGAATTTAAAGAAAAAGAATTGCGAGGAACCTCCGTTAGGATTAGTATCGGGACGCGCTAGGGCCAATGCACCAAAAGCGTTAAAAGGCAAGGCGAGACTGGGTAAGTAAATCCCTAATTCTTCGAGAGTATTGCCATAAACTGGTTCTTCTTCCCCTTTAATCAAAATTTCTAAGGGAATAGAGCGATATTGCTTAGTTTTCGGGTCAAGAAAACCTTCTTCTGCACCGACGGGATCCCCGGTTTGGACAACGAAATTATCTTCGCTGCGAATGAAGGGTAAACCGTCATAAAAACCCCGTTGGACTAAATCCACAAAGTTACCCCCATTAACTGGAGCGCTGTAACCATCGACAACGATAGTTAAATCTCCTTTGGTTGTCTGCATCTCTACGGTGGCACGTCCTCGCAATTGCGGCAAGTTAGCGTATTCTGGGGGAACGTTAAAGGGAAAACCCACCACCATTAATTCTTCTAAAGCGGTGATATTATTGAGTAATTCCCGTCTGGTTGACCAAACTGCCTCTTTATCCTTCGCTTCTACGGCCGTATCGAGGGCTGCCACTCCCGTTTTTATTTTTTCGATTAATTCCTCCCCTTGACTTTTACTTGCTTCGGGAACACTATCTAAGATAGCGTTGCTTTTGGTCGAAAGGGCATAATTGGCATCCTTGACATCTTTTTTAATCGGACTCCAACGCTTGGCCCGCAGATGTTTGGCAATATCTTCGATCGATTGTTGCACTTGACGAATTGGTTTATTATCTATGGGTAAGGCATTGCGTAGAATAGCAGTGGGATCCGTGACCGCATCACCCTGAGCAAGCACAGCTAAAGCAGGGGTAGTTCCCTTAACCGTGAACAGACTTAAGATTAAAAATAGTGCTAGGGCAATACTAGCACCGCTTTTTAAGAAAAATTTGCCCCATTCCCGTAATCTTGTCGTTATTTTCATGTTTTGGTCGGTTCCTCAATGGCCATACCTATCCAAAATACTTGTAGGCTTTTAGCGCAACCCTTGTCAATAGGTGAGAAAACCGATCGAAGTCATCAGTTATCAGTTATCAGTTATCAGTTATCAGTTATCAGTTATCAGATGTGAGTTTTCAGTTCACCCATTACTGTTTACTGTTTACTGATCACTGAAAAAAGCTCCCCACTTCCCCAATTCATAATTTATAATTTATAATTCCCACTCCCTTTTTTCACCTTTTATGACTATCATTGTCGATTATCGCTTTCCTCCCGCTATTGATGCCGAAAAACAGGCAAAAACGATCGCTATCGGTCAAACCGCCGGCACTTGGAGCGATCGCCACAGTCATCGTCAAGAGCAGCTGCAACAACACCTAGCGGAAGTGGTGGGGATCAGGGAGGAAGCCGACGGTTATAAGGTGGCTAGGGTGCGTTTTCCCCAGATAAACGTTGAAAATGACATCGCCAGTCTTTTAACCATGATTTTCGGCAAATATTCCATGGCTGGAGCAGGAAAAGTGGTGGGGGTGTATCTCCCCGAAACCTACGGCACAAAAGCCAAGCTGGGAATCACAGGAATTAGGCAACGTTTGGGGGTTTATGATCGACCTCTAGTGATGGCAATTTTTAAACCCGCTTTAGGACTATCGGCCCAAGATCACGCCGATATCCTGCGAGAAGTGGCTTTTGCTGGCTTAGACGTGATTAAAGATGATGAAATCATGGCGGATCTTTCCGTGGCTCCCACCCACGAGCGCCTAGATTGTTGTCGCCGGGTTTTGGAGGAAGTGCGGCAGCAAACCGGTAGAAATGTTCTTTATGCGGTCAATGTCACGGGAAAAGCGGACGAATTGCAGAGAAAAGCCCGTTTATTAGTGAAACATGGGGCTAATGCCCTATTATTAAACGTTCTTACCTACGGTTTTTCCGTTTTAGAAGCTTTAGCCAGTGATCCAGCGATCGATGTTCCTATTTTCGCCCATCCTGCCTTTGCCGGAGCGATGTGTGCCGGTACTGATACGGGATTAGCCTATTCTGTGGTTTTGGGAACGATGATGGCCCACGCAGGAGCCGATGCGGTGCTATATCCCGCCGCCTACGGTAGTTTACCCTTCGATCCGCAGGAGGAAGGCAAAATTCGCGATATTTTGCGCGATAGAAACGTTTTTCCGGTTCCCTCGGCCGGCATTCGTCCCGGTATTGTTCCCCAAGTGCTTCGGGATTACGGACGTAATGTTATCCTCAATGCGGGAACCGGAATTATGGACCACCCATCGGGACCAGCCAGTGGTGTGAGGGCTTTTTTTGAAGCTTTAGCCAGAATAGAAGCGGGTGATTCTTTTAGTCCCGCCAATTTGCCGGAAGGAGCCTTAAAACAGGCAATTCTACAGTGGGGTTAAGAGCAACTTTTTTAAATGCACTATAGAGCTATTTTGTCAAGCATTTTTAGAAAAATTAACAAATAATCTCCCGTTTTAGATAGGGTTGCAGCACTTCTGGCACTTTTACCGTCCCGTCTGCCTGTTGATAATTTTCTAGGACAGCAGCCATAGTACGACCGATCGCTAATCCCGAACCGTTGAGGGTGTGGACAAAATTAGTGCCTTTTTGCCCTTTTTCTTTAAAGCGAATATTTGCCCGTCGTGCTTGGAAGTCTCTAAAATTAGAACAACTGGAAATTTCCCGATAGGTATTAGCCGAAGGTAGCCACACTTCTAAGTCATAACATTTGGCCGCTGCAAAACCCAAGTCACCGGTACACAATTCAATCACGCGATAGGGCAACTGTAAAGCTTGCAGGATTGCCTCCGCATTAGCGACTAAACTTTCATGTTCCTGAGCAGAAGCGTCAGGATGGACGATTTTGACCATTTCCACCTTATTAAATTGATGCAAACGGATCAAGCCCCTCGTATCTTTGCCATAGCTGCCCGCTTCTCGACGAAAACAGGGAGTATAGGCACAGTGTTTTATTGGTAATTGCTCCGATGAGAGGATTTCATCGCGATAGAGGTTAGTTACGGGTACTTCTGCCGTTGGTGCTAACCAAAGCTCATCATCTCGACATTTAAAGCTTTCTTCCGCGAATTTTGGCAGTTGTCCCGTCCCGCGCAAGGAGTCACTATTAATTAAAATTGGTGGTAAAACTTCTGTATAACCGGCGACAATGTGGCGATCGAGCATAAAATTAATTAAGGCTCTTTCTAGGGCTGCCCCGACAGCGATAAGATTAACAAAACGACTCTGGGCGATCTTTACGGCCCGTTCAAAGTCTAAAATGCCCAATTTTTCCCCAATTTCCCAGTGAGGCAAAATATTCGGGTTAGTGGGTTTATATTCCTCTCCCCAGCGTTTGACTTCGATATTTTCCCGTTCATCCTTACCGATGGGAGTGGTTTCACTGGGTAAATTGGGTAAATCTAAGATTTTTTGGTCAATGGCCGCTTTAATGGCTTTTTCCTGCGGTTCTAATTGAGCTAGTTTACTTTTAATCTCGTTTCCTTCTGTTTTCAGCACCAAAATTTCGGGACTGTTGGCATCGCTGCCACTTTTAACTTTTTGTCCCACCAGTTTACCGATTTCGTTACTCCGGGCCTGTAAACTGCTGCGTTCTAACTCTAAAGCCTTCTGTTGTTGATTTAACTGGAGAATAGGGGCAATATCATAACTCCCTCCCCGACTATCTAAGCGTTTCTGTACTTCCTCTGGATTTTCTCTAATTTGCTTTAGGTCTAACATGGTACGAGTCAGTAAAAAGTAAAAAGTAAGTGGGGGAGTTGGCGAATTGGCAGCCTGAGGGGAAATGTTCTCAATCCCTAACCAATGGTCAATAATAACTCAAAACTTAACTAAAATATCGGTTGAAAGCCGCCGGTAAAATTAGCGGCAGCGGAAACTGGGGTATTGTAAAGTTTCAATACAAATATGGTCATATATAGTTATTCATGGTAATATGTACAGACAAAACTATCGGACTAGGCAAAAAAACAGGAATAAGTTATCGAACGGCTTGGAGGTGGTGGAAACAAGGGAATTTAACAGGCTATCAATTGCCTTCTGGTACAATTATCACAACGGATGACAACCCTTCAAAACCCGACGCTGAGTTAAAAGACAACGGA
>NZ_JADBSA010000220.1:0-24654 GCF_020246945.1 Microcystis sp. M113S1
GTACCAGGCATGGGAGTGATCAGGGGGAAAATTCAGGTACTTTTTCCCTGAAAATTAGGTAGTTGACCACCTGAAAATCGGTAAAACCCATCCCCCATCCCCCAACCCCCACCGAAAAACTTTTTCAGCAGACCCTACTTAGTACAAACGCTTACGGGGGCGATAATTAGCCACGGATTCCACTAAACCCAAGGCGATAAAATTGGTTAATAAAGATGAACGTCCATAGCTTAACCAGGGTAAAGGAATCCCTGTAATCGGGGCTAATCCCACGGTCATGCTAATATTAAGAATTGCCTGAAAAGCGATCATCGAGAGAACACCGATCGCTATTAAAGACCCAAAGTTTTCTTTAGCAGTATTAGCAATGACTAACAAACGCCAACAGATTAACCAGAAAGCTATTAAAACCAAAATACTGCCGACAAAACCGAATTCTTCCCCGACGACGGTGAAGATAAAATCGGTGTGTTGTTCGGGAATAAAATTTAATTGGGTTTGGGTGCCTTGGTGTAATCCCCGTCCTAATAATTCTCCGGATCCGATGGCAATGCGGGATTGAATTAATTGATAACCTCCCCCCAAAGGATTCTTTTCTGGGTCAAGAAATAGGGTTAAACGATCTTTTTGATATTCTTTTAATAAACCCCAAAAAACCTCGCCTAATTTACCCACTGCCAGATTAGTTGCCACCACGATGAAAGTAGATAAAAAACGGTAGGGAAGGGTAAACCAAGCAAGGACAGCGATGATAATTGCTAAAACAATCCAAGCAGGAAAAAGTAAATTAAACAGAAAAACCGATGCGAGGGGAGATAACAGGATAATCATCCAAGGGAGTTTGGCATTAGCCCAGTAAATCATGCCTAGGGTAATTGCTCCAAAGACTAATCCTGTCCCCAAGTCCGGCTGCGCCATAATTAACACCCAGGGGATGGCAGTGACGGCAAATACACGAGCGATCGCAAAAAGATTATCGGCGGGACGATGATGTAGGAGGGCTGCCAGGGTGATAATTAAACCTACCTTGGCAAATTCCGACGGTTGCACGTTAAAACTGCCGATATTAATCCAACTTTGCGCCCCATTCGCCGTCACCCCTAGGACAATTACCGCAATTAGGGAGAGATTGGTGACAAGATAGGTTAACCAGTGCCATTTCAGCAGACTTTCGTAACGACAACGGGACAGAAATACAGCGATCGCCACTCCCCCAGCACCGAATAACCAGTGTTGCCACCAGTCGAGAGCGGTGGTGTTCCTTTCGGCACTACGAATCATTAAACCACCGAAAACGGTTAAACCCGTCACCAAAACGAACAAAAGCCAATCAATTTGGGCTATATCCCGGAAAATGAAGCTAAACTGCTCGTTAAAACCCCTTAGTTTCCTACTAATAAGGGACTGTCTTCTCACCATTTCTCTCCCCACATTTATTAACTATAGGCTGCTACGGATACTTTCGCCGCCACCTGACGAGCGATCGCTATCAGGGCTTTAGCTGAGGCCGATTCCGGTTGCCCCACAACCACTGGTACACCAGTATCACCGCCCTCCCGTAGGGATATCTCCAGAGGCACACATCCCAGTAAAGGAATGCCCAATTCTTGCGAGGTTTTTTCCCCACCACCGGAACCAAATAGATCATAGGAGCGATCGGGCTGATCGGGAGGGATAAAATAACTCATATTTTCCACGATACCCAAAACCCGCGCCCCTAGCTGTTGGAACATTTTTAAACCCCGGCGCGCATCAATTAAAGAAACCGTCTGGGGAGTGGTGACAATCACCGCACCCGCTAGGGGGACCGATTGAATTAAAGTTAATTGTGCATCCCCAGTACCGGGAGGCATATCGACGATTAAATAGTCTAAATCGCCCCAATTGACTTGATAGAGAAACTGACGGATAATGCCGTTTAACATCGGACCGCGCCAGATTACCGGTTGATCGGGGTTGATCAAAAAGCCCATGGAAACCATTTTGATGCCATGGTTGAAAGCGGGTTCCAATATCTCGCCATTTGCGCCCTGTACGCTCACTTGTGCGTCATTTAAGCCCAACATTGTCGGGGCGTTGGGGCCGTAGATGTCCGCGTCTAATAGCCCCACTTTTGCCCCTAAATGAGCCAAGGCGACGGCGATATTCACAGCCACGGTACTTTTTCCCACACCGCCCTTACCACTGGAAACGGCGATAATATTTTTAACCCCCTCCACACCTTGGCGATCCGGTAAAGCTTTTTGTTGCGGGGTTTCGGCAGTTACATCCACGGCAACACTTTCCACACCGGGCAGCTGTTTAACGGCTTTTTGGCAGTCTTCAACGATAAATTCGCGCAAAGGACAGGCAGGAGTGGTCAAAACTAGGGTAAAGCTAACTTTTCCGCCATCGATCGCCACATTGCGGATCATGTTCAATTCCACTAGGCTTTTTTGCAGTTCCGGATCTTGAACGGGACGTAATACTTCTAAAATCGATGCGGTATCAAGGGGCATGGTTTCAGTGTCTCTAGTCAAGTATTGTTCTTATGGTTATTTATCTTAACCTTGTGGGGGATGGGTGTTGGATGGTGTTGGGGTTTTAGGGTGTTAGGGTGTTAGGGTTTTAGTTGAAATTCCCCCATTCCCCCATTCCCCCATTCCCCCATTTCCCCACTTCCCCATTCCCCCATTCCCCACTTCCCCATTCCCCCATTCCCCACTTCCCCATTCCCCCATTTCCCCACTTCCCCATTCCCCCATATCTCTATATCTCTAGATTACGCTAATAGGATCGCCGACTTTAATTGTACCTGTCTTTTCGGGGATGACATTTTCTCCGAACATAATTCCCCCGGGGAAACTGCGAAAAGTGCTTAAGGTTTTTAGGGGTTCCATCTGAGAATTTCTCATACCTGTTTCTTGATCGGTGGTGGTGATAATACAGCGACTACAGGGTTTAACCAGAGCATAGGTGATCTCAGCAATTGTGATCTTTTGCCAACTACTTTCGCTAAAAGCTCGATCGCTACTAATAACAATATTAGGCCGAAAACGATTCATCGGCACGGGTTCAAGTAAGCGCTTATTTAAATCCTCTAAAGAGGCAGTATTAGTTAATAAAATTGGATAACCATCGGCAAAGCTAACGGGAGTATGATCGTTCCCCGCATACTGAGGATTCGCAGGACGCAGGTAATCGGGAGATTGTCGCAATAAACGACAAGGAATGTCCAGAATTTTCTTAAACCATTCGGCGATTTCATCCCCTTGATCGATGGCTATAGTTTGAGATTCCCAGATTTGAACCGCTCTTTTTTCTCCTGTAAAATTAGGCTGAAAAGTCAGGGAATCTTGAGATGTTTTTAGAGAAAAATTATCTTCGGTAATCGTTACAGAAACCGTGGCTAATTGCGGATATTCCCTTTGAGTGATAAATTTACCCTTGCCATCCACTAACATCATTTCTCGATCCCAGAGTAAACCTTTAGTAGTCACTTCAGCTTGGGATAATTGAATACCTCGACAGGATTTAATCGGGTAGATATAGAGATCAGTAACCTGCATTTTCTTTCAGTAGTTCTACATATTTTTTCGCCACATCTTCCCAAGTCCAGAGATTAATTTTATTGGGGATATCTTCGGGTAACAAGCGAGGAATTGGATTGAGGATAAATTGTTCTAAACAGTTGGCTAAACTCTCCGCATCTCCCCTAGTATAGAATTGCACTCTTTCGGGACAATTATATAATTCTACCTGTTCTTGAAACACTTCTAAATCGGAAGCGATAACGGGAATACCTTGTAAAATGGCTTCTGCTATTGCTAATCCAAAACCTTCGTATTTTGAGGGAAATACCACACAGGAACAGGTTTGATAATAAAATTGCAATGTTTCATAGTCTTGATAACCTAATCCCTTGATATGACTCTCGAAAATTTCTTGATTTTCCCGATAAACTCGGTTACATTCTTTGAGATAATCTTGGTATTCTTGGGTTTTGGATTGTTGAGATAATTGCAGATTTCCACTAACTAGATTATCGGTTTCTTTACCGATGACAACTATTTGAAATTTTAAACCTTGTTTCGCTAGTTTAATGGCTGCTTTGAGCAAAGTCAGATGATCTTTGTAGATACCAAAGGAGGAGGGAAAATAAAAAGTAACTAGCTCACTTTTGACTAAATCACTCTTGGGATTAGACTGCTCGATAAATCCTGCTAAGGGTACAGCTTTTAACTTACTAGCATAGGTAGCATTGGGAAAAACCTTTAAAACATCGTCTTTAGTTTTTTGGGAAATCGTGAACAGTAGATCGGCCTTATCTAACCATTCTTTTAAGACTTCATTGTAGGGTTCTTGATAGGATTCTGAGTAAGTTAAGGGAGCAAATTGCCAAAAGACATCATAAATAATGCCACTTAAAGTAACCTTGACATTGGGGGGAGAAATCCGATTAGTCATCCCATACAAACAGTGATCAGCTTGGTAACGCTTGATAATCTGATTAATTCTTGCTTCGATGCGTAAAAGTTCAATTCTACGAGAGAAAAGACGATGAATAGAAGTCAGTCTTAGGGTTTTATAAAAATTCGCCATAAGACCATAAAAATAGATTAAACTTGTCTCAAAACTCTGGGGATAAAAATCAAAATTTTCGTAGATAAGTTTATCAGAATCGGGCATTAAAGACTTAAAATATTCAATTTCATTACGAGGGAGGATGATAATAATTTGTTCGACGTATTCTAATAAGCTAGGTATTAAAGAGATAATGACTCTTTCTACTCCTCCTTTGCGATAAAACACGATCGGGATGACAATTTTCATAGATTTTCTGGCAGATAGATGGCAATAAAAAGATTGATTTTTGACTTGAACCCATTATATGATAGGCTCGAATTGTTCTACTGAGTCGAGAAATCGAGTTAAATTCGAGAAACTAAGACTCTATCACCCATCGCCCCTATTTTTCCTCGATCTTGGAGAAAAAGAGTGTCACAAGCTACTCCATCCCTACAATCTAATCTCAAACAATGGCTACGGGCCAGCGCACCTTCCCTATTTCAAATTAAACAGCGTTTGAGCGCCCGTCGTTGGCCGAAAAAATCGATCGTTATTTACACAGAAAAATATCGTCCCATGCGTCCGGCGGAAATTTGGCAACAGGGGGCCAGTGGCACACAGGCATCGGTGGCTTTTTTAGCGCAGGAATGGACGAAACGCGGCTATAAAGTGACGATTTTTGGCAATTGTGAGGGTATGGAAGGGGAACAGGACGGTATTCGCTATGTTAATTATTACCACATGAATTGGCAGGATCACTTTGAGACATTGGTGATCTCTCGTCATCCCACCTATTGCCGTCCGGGTACCAAGGCAGAACGAATTTTTTTTGATTGGCAAGATATTAAAGTGCCGGCAGACTCCTATACCCCGGAAATTTTGGCTAGATATGACAAAATTTTCTGTAAAAGCCAATATCAACGGGATTTACTGGATTTCTGTGCCGATCATCAATGTCCGATTGTTCCTAATGGTATCGATACTTCCCTTTTGGCTGTAAGTGAGACAGTGCCGGAAAGTGACTATCTTCCCTATCGTCTAGTCTATGCCTCTCGTTATTATCGCGGCCTAGAGTCGATGTTAAAGCATGGCTGGCCGATTATCAAGGCGGAAATTCCCGCAGCCGAGTTACATCTCTACTATGGTTTTACTAAACGGGATGGCATTGGCGATCGCAGGGAATGGCGCGATAATTTAATCGCTTTGATTAAAGCTAGTCCGGGGGTAGTTGATCGCGGAATGATGGGTTATCGTCAACTAATCGAGGAAAAAGCGCGCTCTGCTATTCATTACTACGGTTGCACCTATCGTGAGATCGATTGTATTTCTGTGCGCGAGTCGGCAGTGGTGGGCTGTCTGCCAGTGGTGACGGATTTTGCCGTTTTTCGAGAAAAAGACTACTGTGTGAAAGTGCCGGGGGAAGTAACCGATCCCGCTACTCAGGAAGCTATAGCCTGGAAAATTGTCGAATTACTGAAAAATCCCCAGCTTTTAGCCCAAGAGCGCGCAAGATGTGGTCAAATTGCCCTAACTGACACTTGGGAGCGATCGGCCGCCGCTTGGTTAGATGTGATTGAAGCTGATGCTTAGACAAGCATTTCCTCTAAAACCTTGGCTACGCTTAGGATTAAGTCTTCGCGATCGGGGGCAGCGATGATTTGCAAACCTAAAGGTAGCTGGGATGGACGTTTAATCGGCAAAGAAAGGGCAGGTAAACCGATAAAAGAAAAAGGTTGGGTGAATCTGCCTAAATTAGGGCGAATTAATAGCTCTTGCCCGTCAATAATCATTTTTTCTACTCCTAACGGTGGCGCAATACAGGGAATCGTCGGGGTGAGGATAATATCGACTTCGGTGAAAATCTCTCGCAGACGATCGCGATACCAACGGCGAAAACGTTGAGCCTGTAAATACCAGCTAGAGGGAATTAATGCCCCTGCCAAGAAGCGATCCCGGGTTGCGGGGTCAAAATCCTCTAATCTGGTCTGTAAACGCGGTAAATGCCAATTTGCGCCCTCGGAAGCGGTAATTATATAGGCGGCTGCCCTGGCGCGGGCGGTTTCGGGAATGGTGATTTTTTTGGTAACTCCTAAACGTTCGGCGATCGCTGTCACCGCCTCGATTACTTCTGGTTCGGCTCCCTGCTGAAAATAATCGTCGGCAAGGGCTATTTTTACGCCCTCTAAGCCATTAAAAGGGGCTTTAAGGTTATTTTTGGCAAAAAGACTCCAAATAGCCGCCATATCCGCCACATTGCCGCTAAAAAATCCCAGATGATCCAAACTACTAACGAACAAAAATAAGCCCTGACGGGATACGCGCCCAAAGGTGGGTTTTAGCCCCACCACGCCACAGCAAGCGGCGGGAACCCTCACCGAACCATTAGTATCAGAACCGAGGGCGAGAGGCACTAAATTAGCGGCAACGGCGGCGGCGGAACCACCGGAGGATCCCCCCGAGACGCGACTAGGATCGAGGGGGTTGGGAGTTGCTCCATAATGGGCATTTTCGGTGACAAAACCGTAGGCGTACTCATCCATATTGGTCGCCCCCACCAAAACCGCCCCGGCTGCTTCTAGGGTTTGTATAGCGATCGCATCCTGTCTTGCTGGGGGATTATCCCGATTGATTTTGGAACCTGCTAAAGTGATGATTCCCTCGATATCAAAGAGATTTTTGACGGCGAAGGGGACTCCCGCTAAGACACCGACGGGTTCCCCATTGGCGATCGCTAGATCAATTTTTTGGGCTTGAGCGAGCGCTCTGGGGTGTAAAATGTCGGTAAAGCAATTTAAATGGGGATTTTTCGCCTCTATCGCCGCCAAAGTCTGGCTAATAACTTCTAAGGCGCTAGTTTGACGATTTTGGCTCGATCGAGCTAAATTGCTCACAGAAATAGTCATGGTTCAAAGCTGAGGGCGCTTTCCCCGTCATCCTCTAAGGGAAATTCTGTCACTAAACTGGCGATTTCTTGCAAGCGTTGCCAGTTTTCAACCACAGAATTTAAATAGCGATCGGGAATGGTTAAATCTAGGATTTTCGCCATGATTATAACGTATTCTTCCGGGTTATTCATAGATTTCGTTCCGGCTGGGGCGAAGGAGATAAAGAGTTGCTTGAAAGCGGCGCTCAGGAATAAAATCGACACCTAGTTAAGCTGCTAGGATATAAGAGAAAATCTCCTGTAAATACAATAGCTATCCCTAGGGAGGAAGTATAACTTGAATTTGTTCCTGACCACCGAATCCCCAGGATCATAACCTTAAATATGTTCATAGAACTGTATGCCGAGATATTTTCCCCTCCTTCACCTCCGGATTAAATTAAAATTATAAGTAGGGAGGCACAATTATTTGTAGGATGGGTTAGCGCACTTCGTAACATGAGCGGGCGTTGGGTTTCATGCTTCAACCCAACCTACGTTCTGATAACTGATAACTGATAACTGATAACTGAAATGACCATCTTACAAGACGAAAAACTACTCTTTACTCCCGCAATACCTAACAGTGATGCCCTGAGAACTATTTTTGCTTTCCCTAATCAGTATTCCCTGGGTATAACCAGTTTAGGTTATCAAATTGTTTGGGCAACTTTAGCCCTGCGATCGGATATACAAGTTAGTCGTTTATTTACAGATTTTCAAGAATCTTTACCCCGTTATCCCGAATTAGTCGGCTTTTCCTTTTCTTGGGAATTAGACTATGTTAATATCCTCTCGCTGTTAGAATCTTTAGAAATTCCTTGTCACAGTCATCAACGGCAAGATCGGCAAGCGATAATTTTCGGAGGTGGGCCAGTTTTAACCGCCAATCCCGAACCTTTTGCCGCTTTTTTTGATGTAATTTTATTGGGAGATGGTGAAAATTTAATTGCTGATTTTATTAATGCCTATCAAGAGGTTAGAAACGCCGATCGCCCGACAAAACTCCGTCATTTGGCACAGGTTCCGGGGGTATATGTTCCTAGTTTATATACCGTTAATTATGATAGTCCTGAAGGTGAAATTACAGCAATTCTACCCATAGATAATAATGTGGCTGCCTTTGTTAGTAAACAAACCTATCGCAGTAACACTCTTGCTGCTTCTACGGTGGTAACAAAACAAGCGGCATGGGAGAATATTTATATGGTAGAGGTGGTGCGAAGTTGTCCAGAAATGTGCCGTTTTTGTTTAGCTAGTTATCTAACTTTACCCTTTCGTACCGCTAGTTTAGAATCTTTAATTCCCGCCATTGAAAAAGGTTTAAAAGTGACCGATCGTCTTGGTTTATTAGGGGCTTCCGTCAGTCAACATCCTGAATTTGAAACCTTACTTGATTATCTTTTTCAACCACAATTTGAGGGAGTTAGACTCTCGATCGCCTCAGTTAGAACTAATACAGTCACGGAAAAATTAGCCAGAATTTTATCCCAAAGAGACACCAAATCAATTACTATTGCCGTAGAAAGTGGTTCCGATCGCCTGCGAGAAATTATCAACAAAAAGTTAGCCAATGATGAAATTATCCAAGCTGCCATTAATGCCAAAGCGGGCGGTTTAAAAGGGATAAAACTCTATGGTATGGTGGGAATACCGGGAGAAGAAACCGAAGATATTGCGGCGACTGTGGAAATGTTAATAGCCTTAAAAAAAGCCGCCTCTGGACTGCGAATCTCTTTCGGTTGCAGCACCTTTGTGCCTAAATCCCATACTCCTTTTCAGTGGTTTGGAGTTAATAAAATGGCCGAAAAAAGATTAAAATATCTAGAGAAACAATTAGGTAAACAGGGCATAGAATTTCGACCAGAGAGTTATAATTGGTCAGTAATTCAAGCCCTCTTATCTAGAGGTGATCGCCGCTTAACTTCCCTGTTAGAATTAACCCGTGGTTACGGTGATTCTTTAGGCAGTTATAAACGGGCTTTTAAGGAACTAAAAGGACAAATTCCCCCTCTAGATTATTACGTCCATCAGCAATGGCGTTTAGAACAGGTTTTACCCTGGAGTCATTTACACGGTCCTTTATCCTCAAATGTTTTAGTAAAACATTTAGAAGATTCCCAAACAAAAAGGTAAAGTATCGCTAATAAGCTAAGACGCATTTAAACAATGTCTTGACTATCAGACCCAAAATGAGGTATTCTATCAGGGTATATCTGGTAGTGGTGCAATTCAGACTTTAATTAGCCTATTAAAAGCCCAAGAATGTTACTTTTATTAACTATAAATCTCGATTAAACCATTAATTTAATCTTAGCTGATCAGCCCATGAGCCAGAAAAATGATACAGTTCCCCTCCTTTTAGCCCTGCTGATTACCCTAATATTTTTTGGGGTAGGTAGTTGGTGGTTATACAATCGTTTTCAAGGAAAAAATAACCCAACCAATCTTTCTGAAATCGAGAAAATATCACCAGAGCAAAAATCGGTATCGGCACAAGCAAAATTTAGTCAAGGGGAAAAATTATTAATAGTTGAAGGGGCTTCTTCTGACAAACAAGCTGCCATACAGGCGATCGGGAAAGGCGACTTTCAGCAAGCAGTTTACCTCCTAGAAAAATCCCTGCAAACTAATCAAAATGATCCCGAAGCTCTCATCTACTTAAATAACGCCCGTATTGGTCAAGCTAAGTCCAATACTATCGCCGTTTCCGTGCCAATTGGGAGCAATGTCAACACCACCCTAGAAGTTTTACGAGGAGTTGCCCAATCTCAAAATCAAATCAATCAAACTGGAGGAATTAATGGCACTCCTTTAAAAGTTCTCATTGCTGATGATGCTGATAATCCCGAAATTGCCGCTCAAATTGCCCAAAAATTAGCGGCTGATAACAGCATTTTAGGAGTAGTAGGACACACTAGCAGTGATACCTCTTTAGCCGCAGCTGCTATCTATCAAAAAGCAGGATTAGTAATGATTTCCCCCATCAGTACCTCAGTTAAACTCTCCAATTTTGGTGACTATATCTTTCGTTCTGTTCCCAGTGATTTTGTGGCAGCACGGGCATTAGCTGAATCTAGCTTACAAAAAATTCCTAACGTCAAGGCAGTGGTATTTTTTAACTCCCAAAGTAATTATAGTCAATCCCTAAAATCTGAATTTATCACCGCTTTAGGATTAGGAGGAGGTCAAGTGGTGAGTGAATTTGATCTATCTTCCCTGACTTTTACCCCTTCTAAAAGCCTCCAACAAGCTCAACAGGAGGGAGCAAATCTAATCGCCCTTCTTGGGGATAGTGGTACCCTAGATGAGGCTTTGCAGGTGGTTCAAATCAATGGTCAAAAATTACCGATTGTGGCGGGTGATGACGTTTATAGCCCCAAAACTCTGGATGTAGGCGGAAAAAATGCCCTTGGCATGATTGTCGCTGTCGCTTGGCATTTAGGGGCTAATCCGAATAGTCCTTTTGTCAATAATTCCCGCCAATTGTGGCAAGGAGACGTAAATTGGCGCACTGCTACCGCCTATGACGCTACCCAGGCTTTAATCGCTGGCATTAAGGCAGAATCTAGCCGAGAGGGAGTTCAACAGGCGTTAAGAAGCAGTAATTTTTCTGTGCCTGGGGCAACTAATCCAGTGCGATTTTTACCATCTGGCGATCGCAATAAATCCGTGCAATTAGTGGTAGTTCAACCCGGTTCTCGTTCTAGTTTTGGGGTGGATTTTGTGCCAATTTCTCGATCAAATGACAACTAAATCAAGATGACTTATATGCTAGAAACTCCCCCTAAATATTCAGTTCTCGGTTTACCAGTTCATCTCCTCGATAACTACAGTCGTTGGTTAATTGATCGCGTCTATCAAGGTTTTGGTTCCCACGTTGTCACTCTTAATGCAGAAATGGCCATGTTAGGGGAAAATGATGTCAAAGTGGCACAAGTTATTCGGGAAGCAGATTTAGTTATTCCCGACGGCGCTGGGATTGTTATTTACTTAAAATTAAGGGGCAAAAAACAAACCCGCTGCCCCGGTATTGAATTATCAGAATCCTTAATTACTGAGTTAGGAATGCAGGGAGAGAGTTTTCCTATTGCTTTTTTTGGTGGTAACCCGGGGATTACGGAACAAGCGGCAAGTAATTGGCAAAAAAAGATACCTAATATCCGTATTCTGACTAACCACGGTTATCTATCCTCCGAGGAAATGTCCGATTGGATTGAGGTGTTAAAAGATCAACAACCGCGGTTAATTTTAGTTGGTTTGGGAGTACCCCGACAAGAATATTGGATTAGGGAACATCGCTATCTCTGTCCCCAAGCTATCTGGGTAGGTGTGGGGGGTAGTTTTGATATCTGGTCCGGTACAAAAATCCGCGCCCCTCGCTTTTTCTGTGACAATAATTTAGAGTGGTTATACCGACTTTATCAGGAACCTTGGCGCTGGAAAAGAATGTTAGCTTTACCTAAATTTTTCTGGCGCTCTCTTTTTTATTCCTAGTAATAGTTTATTATAAATTCTTTTCAATAAAGGCAATCACTCGCTCTAATCCTTCCCGTGTTTTTAAGTTGGTGAAGATAAATGGTTTATCTCCGCGCATTTTTTTGGCATCTCTATCCATCACTCCTAAATCTGCCCCCACCATCGGGGCTAAATCTATTTTATTGATTACCAATAAATCCGATTTGGTGATACCGGGTCCCCCTTTGCGAGGGATTTTATCTCCGGCTGCCACGTCAATTACATAGATGGTTAAATCTACTAATTCGGGGCTAAAGGTTGCCGCTAAATTGTCGCCACCACTTTCCAGAAAAATTAGCTTTAAGTTAGCAAATTTTCTCTCTAACTGTTCAATGGCAACTAAGTTAATTGAGGCATCCTCGCGAATAGCTGTATGGGGACATCCTCCCGTTTCTACTCCTAAAATTCTTTCCGGGGCTAAAGCTTGCGATCGCACTAAAAATTGGGCATCTTCTTGAGTATAAATGTCATTGGTGACTACGGCGATCGGATATTGATCCCGCAAATTTTTACACAGGGCATCGAGCAGGGCTGTTTTTCCTGAACCCACCGGACCGGCAATTCCCACGCGCAAGCAAGACATAGTTTTTTCGGGAAAAAGTGAAAAGGAAAGGGTTAAAAATTTTGGGGCTATCGGATAGAAAAAAGAGGGGTTCGCAGGGCGACACGGATTCCCATTATAATAAAAGGTTAACGCAAATCTGAGAATTTGTCAAGCCTTTTTGCCAATAAATTTGGGGAAATTATCGACAAAAAGATCACCAAAAGTCAGTGATTTGGTAGCCAAAATCCGTTAACATCTGCCTAAATAGGGGCAAACTTAAACCGATAACATTACTGTGACATCCCTCTAATCTTTCCACGAATAGACCCCCCTTTCCTTCTAGGGCAAAACAGCCGGCACATTTGAGGGGTTCTTCGGTGTCAACGTAGGCAATAATTGTTTCATCACTGATATTGGCAAAGTAAACTTTAGTGATCCCACAACGAGTCAAAGTTTGATTATTAACTCGATCGATTAAAGCATGACCTGTATAGAGTGTACCCACCTGACCGCGCATTTTTTGCCAACGCTCGATCGCTTCTGATTTATCCTTGGGTTTGCCATAGACTTCCCCCGCTACTTCTAAGACAGAATCGCAACCAAGAATTAATCCTGTATCAAATTTAGGGGCGATCGTTTGCGCTTTACATTGGGCTAAAGTTTGGACAAGATGGAGAGTATCATCAGCGTTAATTGTGGATTCATCAAAGTTACTCACTCGCACAATCGGATCGATTCCCACCATTTTTAATAGTTTTTTGCGCGCAGGAGAAGCGGAAGCAAGAATCAAGGGAATTGACATAAGTTTTCAAGAAAAAAGGAAAAAAGTTAGGTAGGGTGGGTTAGGCAATGACAAATTATGAGACTTAATTATTGATTTATCTATTTACCGTAACCCACCATCAGTTATCGGTTTTGTAGCTATTTCTGCTAAGAATTGGCAGAATTTTCGGGGGGTAAATAACGATCTAAAATCTCAACCATGCGGTATTGTCTTTCTTCATTGTCAAATCAATTGTAAAAATATGACTGAACCTCATAAAAATCTGACCTTGATCGAGTTAATTGTCCTAGGAGTTGATCAAGTCCCCGTCTGTCTTTTTCCCATTCTTTTTTAGACTCAGCAAGACTATTAGTTAACGCTTCGATCGATTTAGCGTTAGAATTAGCGATCGCTCTAGTTTCTTTTAATCCCTGATTGGTTTCCTGTAGTCCTAATTTAATCTCCTGTAGTCCTGATTGAATCTCCCGTAGTTGTGTTAGGGTGTTTTCCGCAAGAGATTCGAGTCTATCTAGTCTATTTTCTTCCGAGTTACTCATATTCAGTTATCAGTTATCAGTTATCAGTTATCAGTTATCAGTTATCAGTTATCAGTTATCAGTTATCAGTTATCAGTTACCAGTTATTAGATTTGAGTTTTAAGTGACAGTATTAAATAGAAGTTTCCTACTGTCTTTTCACTGATTACTGATTACTGATTAAGTAAGTATTTTATCTTTAATTGTAACCGGCTACCTAGTTGATGATAGGTGGTGCGTTACGACGGATTTTTACCTTTAAGTCAAAACAGGAATTTTTGCCGTCTAACGCACCCTACATTTTACTACATTTTACTATTGCCTATTGCCTATTTCCCTAACTAACCGAGAAAGAATCAACGATAGTTTCAAAGAGTTCTTGAATTTGCGTCCAACGTTTTTGGGAAGTGGAAAGATTAAAAGAATAGAGTTTATTATGATTAACCGTGACGCTGGCCAGATTATGACGTTCTTGGCCGTTGGCTAATTTAACTTGATATTCGAGGATATAATAATCTTGTCCGTCGATTTGATGGGATTCTGAGCGAATTAATTCTACTTCCTTATCAAGATTGGGGTTAAGACTGTTATTTTTCAGGAGACGATAGCCAACTTCCGAGGGTGTCCCTAAATCTGTTAAGGTTTTATTGTCGGGGACGGGGTTGATAATAACGCTTAAATTTTCGCTAGTTTCGATCAGGTCATGAAAAACCACATCTACTCCTGCAACTTTTTTCACATCCACCTGCGTCCAACCCTTAGGATATAAAAATTGATAGCCTTGGCTGCCACTGGTATATCCTTGCAGTCCAGCGATGGGAGTTGCACAACTGGTTAAGAGGAGGGTGGTAATGAGGAGGAAAGTCGCCAAAAGAGATTTAATCATGATATTTTGACCTGTGAGTAGGGCTGTTTAATTTTACCTTGAATTGTTTAGGTGAAGGGATTATGAAAATTAAGAAAAAATTGACAATTATTGTGGCTATAGCGACTTTTTTACTGACTGTCTCTCCCCTAAGCGCTCAAACTACCGCTAACCCCGTGAAGGCTGTAGAATTTTATAATCGGGGGGTGGATCGTTTAACCGCAGGGGATTACTCAGGAGCGATCGCAGATTTTACTCAGGCTCTACAATTAGAGCCGAAGGATGCCGATGCTTATTATAATCGCGGCTATGCGGAATTAGTTCTCGGCCAGTACGAGCGAGCGATCGCAGATTATACCCAGGCCTTGACAATCAACCCCAATTATGTTAATGCTCTCGGTAATCGTTGTTATGTGCATTATCTGACGAAAAAATACGAGGCAGCGGTGGAAGATTGCACAAAAGCGCTCGCTTTAAACGGAAATTTTGCTGATTTCTTTATTTATCGCGGTAATGCCAAGGATGACTTGGGAAGACACCTAGAAGCGATCGAGGATTACACAAAAGCTTTGAGTTTACAGGGAACTAGAGGACAGGATCGCATTTTCTATAATCGCGCCCTGGCCTATAACCGAGCCGGACAGCAGGAAATGGCTTTAAGGGACTATAATGAGAGTCTGAAAATTAATGCTAATTTTGCCGAAGCGTACCACAATCGGGGTTTGACCTATTATAAATTGGGAAACAGGGAAAAAGCGATCGCTGATTTAGAGGAAGCGGCCCGTCTAGCGTTATCTCAGGGTAAACAGGGGACTGCGGCTAAGTCTCAGTCAGCAGTGGCATTAATTCAGGGACAAAAGCCCTAAAATAGGGAGTAGTTGTGATATTAGCGGTAAAGAGGAGTGAAAGGGGCTAAATCGCAACTACGAGGGACTAAATTTTAGCCAGCTTGAGATGCGTAAAAAGCGACGGCTAACAGTCCACCGACAAGTGTGATCGCAGCAACGCCCCAGACAAGATAATTACGTTGTTGCGATTTAGTCGGGGGAGCCGCTTGATAAACTTTCGGTTCGGCGGCGAAATTATTTAAGCGTCCACCTTCTTCGTTTGTATAAGGCATAATCAAAACCTCAAATATGACAATTTTTAAGGAAAAAAATCCTCTTATTACAATCGTACAACATATCAGTAACCGAGTCGGGGATGTTTGGAATTCCGGCGGGGATAACAATTCTTAGTCTTGGGGTAACTGCCGGACTCTGATATTTTTATTGGCGATCGCATTTTCCATGATTGAAACTGCGAAAACAAGTTAAAAAAAGTCAATCATACCAAATCCGTTTTTAATACTATAATAATGATCCTTGAATATAAGTATTGCTTCTTTCTTTTTTAAATCTTTTAAATCTCTCCGCAGCTATCTCGCAATAGTCTTGTCGAATTTCAAAACCCACAAAAATTCTTCCTAATCCCAAGGCCGCTATTCCTGTACAACAAGAACCAGCAAAGGGATCAAGAATTATTTCTACGGGGTTAGATGAAGCTTGTATAATTCTCTCGACAATTGCTAAAGGAATTTGTGCGGGATGTCCAGTTCTTTCCTTAGAACTGCGCTTTTCTCCTGTAGTGACTTTAGCAACTTCCCACACATCAGAAGGATTTTTACCGAGGGGATTACAACGATATTTACCATTTTTATTTTGATTGGGATACTTAACGTTAGGGTCACGAATATTATCTAAGTTAAAAGTATATTCTTGGCAATTTTTTAGATAAAAAAGCCATTTTTCATTGCGAGGACTAAGACGATTTTTTGTAGAAACACCTGCCCCATATTTCCAGACAATTTCTTGTAAAAGATAAAAGGGAGACTTATCCCAAAGAAGATAGGTAATCGGAACACATAATCCCTTTTCTGGTACTTCTAAATAGGGTTTGCGGCAAAAAGTTTTTCGTGGGGGTAGGGTGTGGGGTGTGGGGTGTAGGGTGTAGGGTTTTACCCATTTTCAGGTGGTCAATTACCTAATTTTCAGGGAAAAAGTACTTAAATTTCCCGCCGATCACTCCCATATCCAGTACTTTTTGATTGACAAAAGGTCTAACAGTCTTACCCAACAAGGTTTTTAGATTTATTCAGCAAGCCCTAATTATGCCCTTATTTTAGCAAAATATCACTGGAGTTGTGCTTAATTTAATAACTTTTGTAATCATTCTCCTTCCCTTACCCTGGATGTGGGGGGGTAGAACCCCACCAAGAGTTCAAGATTGACTGATAAAGCAGCGAGTTTTCCTTGAAAAATCTCCACCGAAAATTATCCCTAAAATGGTGGTAAATAACCCATGGCATTTTTGACTCGATCGAGAGTTTGATTGGCTACCGCTTCTGCTTTGAGACGACCTTGTCGTAAAACCGTGGCTAAATAATCTTTATCCTCTCTAATTTCGGCGTATTTTTCCTGAATAGGTTTCAGAGATTCTATGGTGACTTCTGTTAACATCGGTTTAAATTGTCCCCAACCTAAATCGGCACATTCTCCCGCGACAACCTCTTGACTTTTTCCCGATAAAATGCTATAGAGAGTTAATAAATTATGGCATTCGGGACGTTCCGGATCATCGAAAGTTAAACCCTTAACTAGATCGGTTTTACAGCGTTTAATTTTCTTGGCAATGATATCGGGACTATCGAGAATATTAATCCGACTCATCTCGGAAGGATCGGATTTAGACATTTTATTCCGGCCATCGGTTAAGCTCATCACCCGCGCTCCTTCCTTGCGGATCATCGGATCGGGAAGTTTTAAAATTGGTTGTTTCGGTTGCCCAAAAAGATGATTAATTCTAACGGCTATATCGCGGGTTAATTCTAAATGTTGTTTTTGATCTTCTCCCACGGGTACTTTATCGGCATCGTAGAGTAGGATATCGGCAGCCATCAGCACGGGATAATCGAGTAAACCCGTGCCAACATTTTCCCCCTGTTTAATCGCCTTTTCTTTAAATTGAATCATATCGGTTAACCAATTTAAAGGGGTGATACAATTCAATAACCAAGTTAATTCCGTATGGGCCTTAACGTGGGATTGGACAAAGATAGTCGCATATTCTAAATCAATTCCGCAGGCTAAATATAAAGCGGCAATTGCTAAAGTATCCTCCGCAAGAGTTGCGGGATTATGGGGAACGGTGATCGCGTGTAAATCGACCACACAAAAGAAATTATCGTAGTCTTTTTGTCCCTCCACCCAATTGCGGATCGCACCGAGATAATTGCCTAAATGTAAATTGCCGGTTGGTTGCACACCAGATAAGATTCTTTGTTTACCCATAACTCATGCGATCGCTTTTTATCATGATTTTATTGTATCAGTTTTTGGGGCTAATTTCATCCTAAATCCAATTGGAAAAAATCATTCTCAGATAATAATCCCGCACTGACAGGGGAATGCCTAAATAAATTGGTAGCCAATGGATAAAGGCAAAAATTATCAAAATTATGAGCGAGCGCGAGCAATTTTTATAAATAGGACTGGAACTTTCTAAACCATCGGCTAAGAGCCAAGCTAGGGCAATCCAAGTGAAGCTATAGGCAGCCATATAATGATAGAGAAAGGTACAGCGACTAATTTTTAACCAGGGCAGCAGATTAGCAATATAGTTACAGATAAGATAGGCGGAAATTACTCGCTCTTTTCGGTTAAATAATCGACTAAAAACCACTAGAATTGCTCCCGTAGAAAACCACCATAAAAACGGATTACCCATAGCGTGAACATCATAAATTTTATCACCTACTCTCTCAAAATAATAAGCCACAGGTCGCCCCATTACTAACCAACTATACCAGGGAGAACAATAGGGATAGACATCAGATTGATTACCTTTTATTCTCTGATGAAATGACCAAATTTCTTGATGTACTTGCCAAAAATTATATTGATGGTTGACGAGAAGATGCGGTATCCACAGCAAACTATAGGTGACTAGGGGAAAGACAATTAAGGCGATAAAAATGTACTCTAATCTCAGGTTAGTTGCCTTTGTCCAAAGATTATCTTTTGACTGCTCTTGCTTCAATAATTTTATTAACCAAGCAATAGCGATAAAAATAAATATTCCCAGTAAAAATCCTAAGCCATTCCATTTAATATTTGCCGCTAAACCAAAACAAACTCCTGATAAGAATAGCCAATTGAGTTTTTGATTTTTCTGGAGCGCTAATAAAAAAAATAATTGTCCAGACAAACCGAATAAAATTAAGTAAATATTATTGAGAGCATAGCGGGATTCCACCAAAAATAATCCGTCTAAACTGGCGAGGAAAGTTGTGATTAAAAATACAGTTTTTCTCTGGGTTAATTGATAAGCAATTGCGCCAATAATTAGGGGAATAAAAGAACCAGTGAAAGCATTTAACCAGCGATAACTAAAAGTTGAGCGCGGGGAACCAGTTAAATTATTAATGGTTTCAGGATCGGCAGGAAAATGGGAACCAATCCAGATACTAATAGCAATTAAATATTGACTTAACGGTGGATGAGACTGGAAAAATTCTTTACCGATTAGATATTCATTGCCGTATTTAGCATAATAAACTTCATCGAAAACAAGAGTATTAAATTGACTGAGATTCCAGAATCTTATCGCCAGAGAAAATAAAAATATTGCTAGGATAGATAGGTTAAATTTGACTTGAGAATTCATGGAAAGACAATAGTTATGATAACTGGGAATTTTCTGGTAACTGCGAGCGAAATTCTTTGACAGCAAGACGGGGATTAGGATGGTTGACATATTCGGCTAATAATTCTAAATTTAAATCCGGTAATAAAGCACTTTTAGGGATTAAAATATATTCGCCATTCTCTTGCAAAGAATAGATTTTTAACTGATTATCTTGCCACAACCAAACCTCTTGAGTTCCCAATCTTTTATAAACTTCTAAAACTTTCAGGCTGCCACTGGTTAAAATTATTTCGATCGCCAAATCAGGAAACTCTTTTTCTGTGAATAAACAAAAACATTCATCTGGTTCTTTTCCCGCTTCTTTTTCCTGTTTTCGCAAAGTGGTGGAACCTAATCCCCAGAAATCAATTTCAGCATATTCTAAATAAACTTCTACCAATCTACCGATATTTTTTTTGCTAACTTCATGACGACGACTAGGAGCCATAATTTCTACCATTCCATCTAAGTAAGTAATGCGATAACTCGAACTATCTTCTAAATGTTTTAAGAGGGTTTCGTACTGTTGCCAATTAACCCCAGAAATTAACATTCTTTGTTCAGGATCATTAGCTTTTAACTCGAAACCTTCTAATCCTTGTAACCGAATCGTAGTCATCATAAAATTAATTACCTCGTCTATTTGACTTAATTACTCAGCAAGACTTATTTTGATTTCTTCTGGTCTGAATTTTAGCGCGTAAAATCTTAACTTTATAGGGATCAGCATCTTTTCGCCACAGGATCTGATAGCCTTTGATTGTAGCACAATGCTCCTCTAAACATTTTTGCCAACCCTGTAAACGTTCGATCGCTTTTCTATCTTCTAACAATCCCCAATCCTTTTCTAATTTAGTTAACTGAAGCAATTTATCATAGTTAGGATAATCAGCCGTTACTAAAAGCTCTTTTTCGTGTAGAATTGGCGGATTAGGACTATCCCGATAATCGCGAAAACTAAAATCAGCCGAACCTAAATATACATCCATGCTAGTAGCTAAAATCGGATGGATTTCTGTATCAAAATTGGGGTAATAAAGATAGGAAATTTTGGGTTGACGAAAGGATAAACGAATAACATTAGCATTTTCTAACCGTCCGATAGTTTGACTAGCACAACCTTCATATAAGCGTAATAACATCGGTAATTTTTCCAGAATGCTAATATGAATAGTTAGGGAATAACGGGAAAGTTTGCCTAAAGAACTATTTTCACAAGTACGAGCGATCGCTGCCAAATTTCCCGCACTTATTAACACTTCTTCTGCTAAAGCGCAAGCATTGCGATAACTGCCAAATAAAGCTTTAAAATCGGCACGGGTAGCGGGGGATAATTCCCGTACTTTCGGACAGTGGCTAAATTGACTTAAAGCTAAATAAAGTAAAAGATCGGCGCGTCTTTTATCGGCAATTATCTCCCATTCTTCCGCTTCTGTTACTTGTAAAATCACTTGAAAAGCTCGTCTAAAAGTGCCAAATTCTGCCTTAATTTCTTCCTCTTGTAATAATTCACCCGCGACGGGTAAACGTCCCTGCTGGGTGTAAAATTCCATCAGGGGAGTTAATAGATCTTCGTAATCTTCAAAGCATTTGAGATGGGTTTTAATTTTAGGAGTGGTAGCGCGGGAACGCCATCTGGATAAACGAAAAGCTTCCGCTTTTTCTTCCTCTCGAAAAACTAGATAAACTCCCAAAGTTATCGGAATAGAATCAACCCCCAAAGTGCTATCAATATACTGTTTTAGTTCTTCCTGTTGATAGTATTTTTGAAAGGTATTACGACGGGTTATAATTCCATCTTCATACGCCATTAAACCCCGTTCGCTATCATCAATTAGAATCTGTGCTGAAACAATTAAAACTTGACGGGTTAGTTGCCAAGCTTTTAATAAGGCTTCCTGCCGTTCTTCGGCGGATTCAATAACATTAATTACATAGCCTAAATTAACAATATCAGATTCAATTAAAGGACTATCGGGACGATAATAAGGATCCCAACCTTCACTTTGATAACCCTGTTCGGCTATGCGTTCTATATCACCTCCATAACCACAACCGTAATCAAAAAAAGTGGTTTCAGGAAGGAATAATCCCGCCGCTAATGCTAATCTTGTCGGACGAGAAAGGGTTTTGCGAACAAGAGCGGCTTTGTGGCGATCAATTATTATCGATTTTTCCTTTTGTCCCTCTAGATTACAAACTAAATAATCTCCTGCAAAATCAAGGTTATGCTTTCTTAAAAGCCGTTGCCATTCCTGTTTAGTACCGATGGGATAAGAACTGTTTAAAAGTCCTAAAGCACTCTCGATTTTTGTGAGATGATCGAATTCTTGATAAAGGGGATAGTCCCTAGTAACAAAAGTTTCTTTTCGGTGTAAAATGGGCGGATTATCGGCATTTTGATAATTCCATTCACTTAAGATTAATGTCCCCATATCTACCACTAAACTTTTAGTTAAAGCTGGGTGAGGTTCCCGATCAAAATCGGGATAAAAAAGATAGGATATTTTCGGTTTATCGGTGCTAAATTTAATTATTGTTGCCTCAGATAAATGCTGATTAATTCTTCCTTTTTGTTCGTAATTCTGGAGGATAGGATCAAGTTGATGTAATGCCTCTCGATGAACATAAAGCGCCCCCGGTAATAGTTTACCGATGGGACTAACTTGACACAGTTGCACGATTACGGTGAAATTCTCAGTCATGGCAATTAATCTGTCTAATAACAAATTCTAGAGACAGAAAAAACTAAATAAATCTAGTTAAATGAACCCGATAGCGCTCTTTTTTTGTCATAGTAACCTCACCCACTTCTAGACGACCTTTTCCCCGAAAAGAAATCAAATCACCGGTTTTAACGTTATAACTAGATTGGCTGATATCTTTCCAGTTAACTCGCACATCCCCAGCGCTAATTGCTTCGGCCATTTTACTGCGAGAAATGCCAAAACCCGCCGAGGCGATCGCATCTAAACGCAAGGAAGCTTCCACAGTATTAATTTCTTTTTTTTGCGGTGGTCTAACTTTTAATTCCGTCAAAGGAATCGGGCTAGTTTTCACGGGAACTGAACGCACTTGTAGTAAATTAGCACATAAAAAATCTGCCAATTCAGGCACTACAATCGCCTGCGCTCCTCGCTCACCTAAAACGATTATATCGCCGACTTTTTCCCGGACGATACCCGTCCCTAACATCGCCCCTAAAAAATCCCGGTGGTTAGCGGTATCAAAAAGAAAATTACCGGCAATATCAAGGGCAGATAGGGGAATATCTGTTACTGTCAAAGGTAGATCAACTCTAGCAATACCGAGGCGCTGTCTTTCTGCTTGGGGATAACCGCCCCATTTTTGCATTGACACATCTGTTAAACGCTGAAAAACCCGTTCTACTTCCGCTAAAACCGCGGGAGAAAGAAAGTCTGTCACCGTCACTTCCCAAGTCTTGATCGCTTGTTCGGCTTTATCAATAACTTTCGCTATCTCCTCGCGATTCTCGACACCCTTTAGTAATTCTTCTCTTGGTGACATTGTTTTGTGGTAATTAATCAAAAATTCTTAGGAAAAAATCAAATGACCGATAACTTATTCCCGATAACCGTTCACTGTTCTAGGGCGTATCCTTGCAGATTTTCGGGGTTAAATTGACGGAGGATAAGAGTCGCTTGATTTTTCAAGTTTTCGGAACCCTGCACGACAATAATATATTTTCCAGCGCCGAGACGATTGCGATAGGGAAGTGCATCGCCACTGCCGGACGATAAACCCACGCCACCACCGACGAAAATACTGCCCATTGCCCCCCCAATCGCCCCAGCAATGCCGCCAACAATATGATTCCCCGGTTCTCCGGCCCAATCAAAGGTATGCAATCCCGTAATCAGGTTAAAAAGGTAGCCACCGGCAAAACCGAAGGGAATTAGCCAAAAAGCCATGAGAGTAGCCCGTTTTTTGGCCTGTTGGAAGGGATCGATCAAACCGAACTCATCGGCACTTTTATAGCCGCGACCGAGAATGGTCACTTGAGATTGGGGAATTCCCGCTTTTTCGAGGGCAACGGCAGCTTCTTCTGCTTGTATGCGATCAGCTAACACGGCAATGAGATAATTCATATTCTCCAACTTTTCAGCTATCTTCATCTCCTATTGTAAGGATTTTGGGGACTGAAAAGCCGCTCGATCGAGAAAATATTAAAGGGGATGGGAAGAAATTATTTTATTTTGGTGATTTCTGGCAATAATTGACCATAAAGATCAAGAGAAAGGACATTTTTTTCACCAAAAAGAAAGCCCCATTTTGGCTCAACCTAGAATAACAGCCACCATCACTACTATAGGCCAATTATCATTATTAACAAGAAGTTTTTTCGGATTATTACCATTGGCATCAGACTGTAAAGCTTGACTCACTTGTGTCATTATTTTAATCTTATCCCGGTTCACTCCTGACGTAAAAACTAAAAAATAGGTTAGAGTTCCAGCAATGATAGCTAGTCTTCAGGAATAGACCTGTGCGAAAATTAAATTTGTGAGAAAAAAGAGCAAGACAACCCGTGCGATTGCCCTGTCAATCGTAGCTGATTGGGTCGCCCTTGTTCTTCTTCAGTGAAACCCCAGCAGTTTTTGGGTAGTCGGCAAGAACCCTCCTGCAGCGACTCCAACCAATCCGACTTTAGTTGTGGGTTCTGGAATGGTTTCCCCGCGTTCTTGCAAAACTTCAAGGTAAAGTTTAATCGCTTCTTTAATATTTTCCTGAACCTCTTCAAAGGTATCTCCAATACTCACGCAACCGGGCAAGTCGGGAACCATTGCGCCCCAGTTTGTTTCGCCTTGTTCGTAAATGACGGCATACTCTTTCATGGTTGATCCTCCAATTGAGCTTGTTTCCAAATCGATGCTAATGTTCCTTTGGGTATGTCGTCCCCAGGCTTGCCAGGAACAACCACGATTCCTGGCTTTGTTTCATGGGCAAGGATACGATGGCTCCCGCGCATTCGCATCTGATACCAACCATCAGCTTCTAATCGTTTGAGTACATCACGAACTTTCAATCATCCCCTCCCTTGTCTCCGCCCATCGGGTACTTGATTGTAGATTTTGACATCCTCACCGCCGTAAACGGACGGTGATTCCCAAACCTCACGATTTAGGTTTCTGCTTCTTTCCCTTGCGGGGTTTCGCACCTGCCTTAACAGATTTACTCTGTTCTGGTCTTATGGTCGCTCTACAGACTGAC